>JBPCRR010000396.1:0-2632 GCA_050996645.1 Acidimicrobiales bacterium
CGGGCAGCGCTCTCGCAGCGTGCGGACCAGCTCCGCGAACCGGACCAGCTCGGCGGCCACCGGCTCGGCGAGGCTGGGCACCCACACGCAGGTCAGGTGGTCGGGCTCCACCGCCCGGTCCAGGTCGTCCCACGCAACCTCGGACACCGCTTCGTCAGGGGTACCCAAGCGCTGCAGGACCGCGACCGTCGGCCCGTCGTTGACGGCGAGCTTCATCTCCGAGAGGACCAGGGTCGAATCGCACTGGGCGACGAGGAACGGCCCGGTGCGCCCCGCCGCCTCCACGACGAAGCGGTGACCGTCGATCACCTGCACGCCGGCATCGACCGGGTCGACTCCAAGGCGCTGCCATGCCAGGTCCAGGAACGACAGCCCCGCGACCACCTTCACCTCCACGCGGGTATCGGCCATCAACAGCTGTACCGTCCGCTCAGCGACCAGCGGGGAGCCGGGGACCGCGTAGAGGACCTCGCCGTGAAGGCCCGCGGCGGCCACCAGTTGGTCGACGATCTCGGTGTAGACGGCTTCGAGGGTCTCGGCGCGCTCGTAGACGGCATCGAAGCTCGTCGCCGGCGCCGCCGCCGCAGCGGAAGGGTGCCGTGCGGTTCGGAGGTAGCGCACGGTTGCACCGGCGATCGCCTCACTCGCTGCCTCGGTGAGCAGGACCGGATCGCCGGGGCCGAGGCCCACGACCACGACGCGCGGCTTCACGTCCGGTTAGGGCCCGGGATTGGCGGCGGTGGTCGTCGGGGCCAACGGCGTCGGTGGCGGCTGGACCCCGGAGGTCGCTGCGCTCGAGCCGTAGTGCCAGGTGCCGTAGAGCGGGTTGACCCTGATCTTGGTCTTGGCCAGCACCACCGCGAGGGCTACGTCGGGTG
Organism: Acidimicrobiales bacterium; assembly: GCA_050996645.1. Classification (GTDB taxonomy): domain Bacteria; phylum Actinomycetota; class Acidimicrobiia; order Acidimicrobiales; family Palsa-688; genus JBPCRR01. The sequence goes on from JBPCRR010000396.1 coordinate 879, forward strand.
TCCCGGTCGCCTGTGACACCGCCACCGACAGCGCCTGCTTCACATCGTCGCTGTAGGACACATCGTCCCTGCTCACCACGGCGAGGACCTTGTAGCCGAAGGTGGTCTTGGCCGGCGGCGCCGCCATGCCAGGTGCCAGCCCCATGATCGTCGAGACCAGGCTCCGCGGCTGGTTCTCGAGGTCCGCCTGGCTGTAGCAGGTGACCGCGCCGCCGCTTGTCGGCGCCGTGGTGGGCGGGGTGGTCGCGGTGGGCGGGGTGGTGGTGGGCGGCGCCGTGGTGGGCGCAGCGGTTGTCGTGAGCTGATCGGCGACCTGACGCGCCTGGGCCAACGACCCGGTGACGTCGACCTCCTTCACGCAGACCTGGGTGAAGAAGTACTTGCGGTTCGACTTGTACAGGCTCTCCAACTGGGTGGGGTTGGCGGAGCCAAGTGGCTCGAGCACGGCACGCTCGGAATCGCGGGTGACGATGGTGTCGCGGTACTTGGCAGGGAAGGCAGTCCAAAGCGGGCCGTACTTGATCTCGTTGACCGCGCGCGCAGCGGCCACCTGGGCGTCGCTGGGCGCCTTGTGCTGCGCGAGGAGGTACTGGTGCACCGCGTCGGCTTCGATCGTCTGGGTCAGCACGTAGCTCACCCAGGAGTTGGAGTAGGTGCCAGGCGCGTCGCCCTCCACCTGCACCTGGGACTGCGACGAGGCGCCCTGCTGATCCACTGCTGCCACGTAGCCGCGGTTGGAAGCGAGGTAGCGCAGCTCGGTGTTGAACTCTGACTGACTGATCACGTGGGAGTTGACCACCGCGGCATAAGGCGACGCATCGCACGCCGAGACTGCGAGCACCGCCGCGAGCCCGCACGCAGCGAGAGTCGCCCATCCACCAGCCCTGCCGACCGGGACGCCAGCCGTGCGGACTGAGACGCCAGCCCTGCGGACCCGGGCGCGAGAGTCGCCGTCGGCTTCGCTGCCTCGAGCGCCGCTTGTCATCCCCCGGACACTACCGGTGGGACCAATGAGGTCAGGAAATCGACGAGGTCTCCGGCGGGCTCAGACCCCCGCGGCATGGGCAGCACCACTTGGCCCACCTCCTCCTTGTAGACCGCCTTGGACCACAGCCGGTTGAGCCTGACCCGCTCGCTGGCCTTGAGCGCCAGCGGGGCGAGCCGTGCGACGAACCCCGAGGAGGGCAGGGACCCGCTTGTCACCACGGTCACCTCCCGAATCCCCAGGCGAGCGCACTCCGCCCGGAGATGGCCGATCCGCAACAGCGCCTCCGCCTCGGGCGGGCAAGGACCGTAGCGGTCGGTCCACTCCGCGGCGATGTCTTCGACCTCGGCGCGGGTGGTCACGGTGGCCAACCGCCGGTACGCCTCGAGGCGCAGGTCCTCGCGGCCCACGTAGCTCGCCGGCAGGTTGGCGCTGACCGGCAGGTCGAGCTTGATCTCGGCGGGCTGGCGGACCTCCTCGCCCTTGAGCTCCGCCACCGCCTCGCTGACCATCTGCACGTACAGGTCGTAGCCGACCGCTGCGATGTGGCCGGACTGATCCCCGCTGAGGAGATTGCCCGCCCCCCGGATCTCGAGGTCCCGCATGGCGATCTTGAAGCCCGACCCGAGCCCGGTGTGCGCGCCGATCGTGCGGAGCCGTTAGTACGCCGGCGCGGGCAGCGAATGGTCAGGTGGAAAAAGAAGGTAGGCGTACGCACGCTGGCCGGCCCTTCCCACCCGGCCCCGCAGCGGGTGCAGCTGGCCCAGTC
>JBPCRR010000344.1:0-8532 GCA_050996645.1 Acidimicrobiales bacterium
CCTCGGCATCGCACCCACCGCGTGCGCCGGCCACAGCCTCGGGGAGTACACCGCGCTGGTAGCCGCCGGCGCCCTCGGCATCGAGGACAGCTTCTCGGTGGTGGCAGAGCGGGGCGAGGCGATGCAGGCGGCGGCCGACGCCCAGCCCGGCACGATGTTGGTAATCTCCGGCTGCGACGCCGATACCGCCGACATCGCCTGCCGCCTAGCCGACGGCGACGTCTGGGTGGCCAACTTCAACAGCGCGGACGAGACCGTCATCGCCGGCGAGCGCCACGCTGTCAACCGCGCCGGCGTCCAGGCCAGGCGCCTCGGCGCAAAGAGGGTGAAGTCGGTGCCGGTGGGCGGCGCGTTCCATACGCCCTTGATGCGCCCGGCTCGAGAACGGCTTCGCAAGGCACTGGCCACGGTGGCCTTTCACCCACCGGAGGTCCCCGTAGTGGCCAACGTCGACGCCCAGCCACACGTGAGCGCCGACGACTGGGCGCTGCTCCTCTGCGCCCAGCTGTCCAGCCCGGTGCGCTGGCGCCAGAGCATCCGGAGCCTAGGCGGCGTCGTCGAGCGCTCGACCGAAAGCGAGGGCCTCTTCGTTGAGCTCGGCCCCGGCGCGTCCCTGGCTTCGATGGTCCTGCGGACGCTGCCGAGCGTGAACGCGATCACCGTGGCCGCCCCCGACGACCTCGACCGCCTGGTGGACGCGGTCGCCGGCGACACCGCCCTCCATGCGTTCGCAGCCGGCCACCAAGGCGAGCACCTCTACGTCTCCGAGCGCTTGGTCATCAGCCCCGCCGCCGGCGTCTGGGAGCCCGCACCCGGCGTGGCGCTGACGGGCGACGATCCGGTGTCGGTGGGGACACTCCTCGGCACGGTCGCAGGCGCCGAGGTCCGCAGCCCCTTCGACGGGCACCTGATGGGCGTGCTGGCCCACCCCGACGAGCGCGTACAGACCGGCCAGCCCATCGCCTGGCTACGGGTTTCTTGATGACGAGCGCCCGCGGGTCGGCCATCACGGGCTGGGGCACCGCGCTGCCGGAGCGGGTGGTCACCAACGCCGACATCACGACCCTCTTCGACACCACCGAGGAGTGGATCGTGGAGCGCACGGGGATCCTGACACGGCACGCCGCGACCGGACCCTTCGTGGACCCCCAGCCCCCTGCCCACCCCGAGGACGGCCTGGGAACCACGGGCGCTCTGGCCGCCGAGGCGGGGCTGCGCGCGCTGCGCAACGCCGGTGTGACCGGGGCCGACGTGGGGCTGTTGATCCTTTGCACCACCACCCCCGACCAGCTGATACCGGCCAGCTCCTCGGCCGTGTCTGCGGCGCTCGGCATCGGCGGCGGGGCGATGGACATAAATGCAGCGTGCGCGGGGTTCACCTACGGCTTGGTCAGCGCGACAGGATTGGTCTCCGCCGGCCTGGACCGGGTGCTGCTCATCGGTGCCGAGACCCTCACCCGCGCCACCAACTGGGCGGACCGCACCAACGCATTCCTTTTCGGCGACGGCGCTGGCGCGGTCGTCGTGGAGGCGGTCCCTGGCGCCGGGTCGCTCCTGGGGTGGGATCTCGGCGTCGACGGGAGCCTGGTGCCGATCCTCTACGCAGACCACGGAGGGCCGGGGATGTACATGCGAGGCCAGGAAGTCTTCCGAAAGGCTGTGCGTGTCACGGTCGAATCGGCAAAGGCTTCCCTCGAGCGTGCGAAGGTCAGCATCGACGACATCGCCCTGTTCGTCCCCCACCAGGCCAACATCAGGATCATGGACGCGGTCGCCGAACGACTCGGGCTGCCCGGGGAGCGCGTCGCATCGGTGATCGACAGGACAGGCAACACCAGCTCGGCGTCGATCCCACTGGCCCTTGTAGACGCGGCAGAGCATGGGCGCCTCGACGATGGGGACCTCGTGCTCCTGGCCGGCTTCGGCGCCGGCATGACGTGGGCATCGGCGGTGTGGCGTTGGGGCAGCGGTGGCACCCGATGACCGATGGCACTCGCTGACCGCGTGGCGCCCCTCCCCGAGCCAAGCGAGACTCCCCCACCGCTAGATTCCCTGATCCGCCCAAGTCGGGCCTGAGCACCGAAACCGGAGATGCCCCATGGACAACGCTGAAGCATTCGACAAGTTCAAGCAGTGCGCCGTCGAGGTGCTCCAGGTCGAGCCCGACACGGTCGTCCCCGAAGCGCGCTTCGCCGACGACCTCGACGCAGACAGCCTGGACCTGGTGGAGCTGGTGATGGCGCTGGAGGAGCAGTTCGACATCACGGTCGACGAGTCCGAGCTCGAGGGTGTCGAGACGGTCCAGCAGGCGTTCGACCTCGTCTCGTCCAAGCTCTGATGCTCGCCGTTTGGGGCTCCGCTGACGGCGGCGGCGCGGTCCCCGGGCGGAGGGTCGCGGTCACGGGCGTCGGGGTGGTGGCCCCGTGCGGGATCGGTCGGGATGCCTATTGGGCGGGGCTTTTGGGGCCGGCGCCCTCCGGTCCCCGGCGGGTGACCGACCTGGATGCCACGGCGATCTATGGCACGAAGGAGATCCGCCGGGTGGACCGCTTCACCCAGTTCGCCGCGGTGGCGGCGGCCGAGGCCCTCTCCGACGCCGGCATCCTCGACGAGGAGGGCGCCTTGCAGGACGGCGCAGCCGGCGACCCGGCACGAGCCGGGGTCATCATCGGGACCGGCGTCGGGGGGCTCGAGTCGCTCGAGGAGCAATTCCGTGTACTGGTCGACAAGGGCCCGAGGCGGGTCAGCCCGTTCCTAGTGCCGATGATGATGGGCAACCGGGCCGCTGCTGACGTGTCGATGCGCTACGGGTTCAAGGGGCCCTGCGAGACCACCGTGACCGCCTGCGCGGCGGGCACGCACAGCGTGGCAAACGCGGCGCGCCTGATCGCAACCGGCCGTTGCGACCTGGTGGTCGCCGGGTCGTCAGAGGCCCCGTTGTCCGAGCTCGGCATCACCGGCTTCACCAACATGACGGCACTGTCCAGCTCCGGGGTGTCCATGCCCTTCGACGTGAAGCGCGACGGTTTCGTCATCGGGGAAGGGAGCGGTGTGCTCGTCCTCGAGGAGCTCGGGCGGGCGCGGGCGAGGGGCGCGAAGGTCTACGCCGAGGTCCTCGGCGCAGCCAGCACCGCCGACGCTCATCACATCACCGCACCGGCCCCCGACGGCTCGGGGGCGGTCTCATGCATGCGCCTGGCCATACAAGACGCCGGGCTGTCTCCCCGGGACATCAGCCACATCAACGCACACGGGACGTCGACCCCGCTCAACGACGCCGCCGAGGCTGAGGCGATCGTGGCGGTCTTCGGCGCAGCTGACGGTGACGCGGGCGATGGCGCAGACGGCACCGCAGCGCCAGCGGTCACCTCTATCAAGGGGATCACCGGTCACAGCCTCGGCGCCGCGGGCTCCCTCGAAGCTGTCGCCCTGGTGCTCACCATCGACAAAGGCCTGATCCCGCCGACCGCTGGGTTGACGGAGCTCGACCCCGGCATGGCCATAGACGTCGTGCGCGATGAGCCGCGCAAGTGGGAACCCGCGCCGGCGCTGTCCAACTCTTTCGGCTTCGGCGGCCACAACGGGACGCTGGTGCTCGGGCCGGCGCGCTAGCTGGCCAGCGCGTTGAGCAGCTTCGTCGGCGTGTCCTTGGGCGAGATCTTGTACCAGACCCCTGCCAACCTGCCCTTGGGGTCGACCAGGAACGCCGAGCGCTCGATGCCCATGTACTTGCGGCCGTACATCGACTTCTCTTTCCACACCCCGTAGGCCTCGGCGGCGGCGTGGTCGGGATCGGAGAGCAACGTGAAGCCCAGCCCGTACTTGTCGTCGAACTTGGCCAGCTTCGCGGGCGGGTCGGGGCTGATCCCCAACACGACCGCCTCGCCGACATCGGCGAGGATGTCGCGCAGCCCACACGCTTGGGTGGTGCAGCCCGGCGTGTCGGCCTTCGGGTAGAAGTACGCCAGGTGTGGTGCCCGCCGGCGCCGTAGTGACGACGACAGCTTGAACGGCTCCCCGTGTTGGTCAAGCAGTTCGAAGTCAGGTGCCTTGTCGCGCGCCTCGAGCATGGCCGAGAACAATACAACCCGCCGGGAGCGCCACGGCTTCTCAGCTGCTCGGACCCAGGTTCGCGGCTGCTGCCCGCAGGCTGTCGCGGTGCTCGAGGGCGGCGATCGCGGCGATGCGCTCGGCCCTCTCTCCGTCGTCTAGGCCCCGAAGGTCGGCAACGCCGTGCTCGGTGACCACCACCTCCACGTCGCATCTCGGCGTGGAGGTCACCTCCACGGAAGGCACGATCGTCGACATGCCGGTCTTCGTTGTCGAGCGCAGCGCGATGATCGACACTCCACCGGGCGAACGGGCGGCACCGGCGCAGAAGTCTGCGTGGCCCCCGATCCCCGCCACCCACCGCCGCCCCACCTTCTCGACGTTGACCGACCCGTCGAGACCGACCTGCAGAGCCGTGTTGCACGCGACGAAGCGTGGGATGCCTGCCGGCACGGCGGGGTCGTGGGTCTCTTCGACCGGCCGGAGGCGCAGGCCTCCATCCGCATGGAGCCGCTCCAGTGGGGCAGAGCCCCAGGTGTAGGCAGCGGTGGCCACATCCTTCAGCAGGCCCCTCTCAGCGAGCGCGGCCACAGCGTCGGTGACCAGCCCCGACCAGATCCCGACCGGGGAATCGAGCGAGGCGATGATGGCTTCGGCGATCCCTCCGGGGCCAAACTGCAACGTGGGGTCGTCGGGTAGCAGCTGCACCACGTTGCGACCTATTCGGAGCTCGACCTGGTCGGGGCGCCGCGGCGCGGGCGGAGCCGCCGCCATGTACGGGCGTTCGACGATCGCAACGATCGGGCCTGGAATTGGCGGGCCCCCGAGGTCGGCCCCCGCCTCGTCGACCTCCACCACCACGGAGCCGGCGTTTCGCGCCGCGGCGGGCCCCCAGCCGACGCTCCCACCGAAGACCAGTTCCTCGCCCCTGCGGACGCCGACCACGACCGCCACATCCGGCCGCAGGGCCTCGGACAGCAGCGATCCCATGGCGGAAAGCCTGACGGGGAGGTACCTCATCCGGCGCTTCGCCACTGCCACGGCCAACGCATAGCCCGCCATCACCGTTCGACCCCGCAGCGAGGGCGAGGACAGCCACGGCCGATCCTCGGGGGTCCAGCCCATCAGCACGCCGGTGTCCATCCCATCCGTCTCGCCCTCACCGATTGCTGCCGCGCCCACTACCCCCGCCACCGTCTCCGGCGAGGACCGGGCGCTCTGCGCCCCGTCGGCGTATGCGATCACCGCCACACGATCACCGCCACACGATCACCGCCACGCGATCACCGCCGGCGCGTATCCGGGGTTGTGTCCGAGGCTGCAAACCCACGCCCCGACATCGCCGAACCCTAAGGCGACGCGCCCCGCCTTCGCCAGGTCGATCCGCAACGGGTACCGTCGGCTGATGACCTCCGCCGTCGAAGGCCACGACACGCCCCCCGAGGGCGGCTCACCGCCGGCGGACTTGGCGCTCGGGTCCTTCAGTGAGCACCCGCCGTGGGTGATCGAGCTCGGTGGCCTGGAATGGCGAGACGGGCACACTCAGGGCTTGGACCAACTGCGGCGCGAGACCGCCGAGCTGGTCCCCCGCCTTCTCGAGCGCCGGCGTGTGCCGCCCGTTCGCCGGGTCCTTTATGTCGGCGCCACGTTGGTGTGGGCAGTGGCCGGCTGGTACCTGGTCGACCGCAGGCGGGGCCGGCGCCTCGGGCAGCCCGAGATCGGCAGGGCCGGCATCTCCCACCGGCTGCGCAAGGCGTTTGAACGCCTCGGTCCCACCTACATCAAGCTCGGCCAGATTCTCTCGTCGGGTGAGGGGCTCTTCCCGGCGGAGCTGGTCGCCGAGTTCAGGCACCTGCGGGACCATGTGCCGCCGGAGACGTTCGATACCGTGCGCGCGGTCGTCGAGGAGGACCTCGGGCGGCGCCTCGAGGACGTGTTCGAGATCTTCGACACCGAACCGCTCGCCGCGGCTTCGATCGCCCAGGTGCACGCGGCGACGCTTCGCAGCGGCGAGGCAGTGGTGGTGAAGGTGCAGCGGCCGACCGTCGCGCCGACAGTCCGCCGTGACCTGGCCGCCATGAGCTGGATAGCGCCCCTGCTGATCGGCCGGATCCCGGTGTCCGCCCTCGCCAACCCCCCGGCGTTGGTCGAGCTGTTCGCCGAGACGATCGTCGAGGAGCTCGACTTCCGCCTCGAGGCCGAGAACATGCTCGACGTCGCAGGGGTCCTCGCCTCGACCAACCAACGTTCCGTCGTCGTCCCCCGGCCCCACCCGGAACTGGTGACCACCAGGGTGCTGGTCATGGAGCGCCTGGACGGCTTCGGCTGGGACGACGTCGCAGGTATGCGAGGCGCCGGCATCGACACGGAGGCCGTGGTGCGGGCGCTGATGATCGCTTTCCTCGAAGGCGCGACGCTGTTCGGGGTCTTCCACGGCGACCTGCACGGGGGAAACCTCTTCGTGCAGCCAGACGGCAAGGTGGCCCTGCTCGACTACGGCATCACCGGACGGCTCGATGAGCCCCGACGGCTGGCGTTCCTGCGAATGCTGATGGGCGGCACCATCAACGACCCCCGGATGCAACTCGCGGCCCTGCGCGACCTGGGCGCCCTTCCCCCCGACACCGACATCGAAGCGGTGGTTCGCGACCTCGGGATAGACCAGCCGATCAAGGACCCGACGCAGATGGCGCCCGACGAGCTGCTCAACGAGATCCGCGACATCACCAAGCAGCTCCTCGCCTACGGAGCGAAGTTCCCCAAGGTGCTCATGCTGTTCGTCAAGGACCTGCTCTTCATCGACGGCGCGCTCGCCACGCTGGCCCCCGAGGTCGACCTGTTCGCCGAGATCACCCAGATAGGGGTGTACTTCACCGAGCGCTACGGGGAGCGCATAGCCTCCGACATCGGCGTCGACCCACGGGAGCACGTGGTGGACCTCGACGGGGTGCGCGCCTCGTTGGGGGTCACCGAGGACGTCGAGACCCTGACCTACCGGGACCTGCAGGAGCGCCGCGAGCTGATCCGCAAGCGCATGGAGGATCACCGTCGCGACAACACCCGCCGCCGCGGCACCCTGCGCCGCGGTCGCCGTGCCCGCCCCTAGCTCGCCCGCCCACGCAAGGCTGTCAACCGGTCCCTGGCCCGCAGCCGGTACCCTGGTCGGTCCGGGCCTGGTTCGCGCCAAGGGCGCCGCCTGAAGCCTCGGCGCCCGATCCCTTTCCCCCCCTCGAAAGACGCCCTCATAGCCGTGACCTTGTCCCGACGCGCCGATCTTCGCAACGTGGCCATAGTGGCCCACGTCGACCACGGCAAGACCACCCTCGTGGATGCCATGCTGCGCCAATCCGGGGCGTTCCGAGCCAACCAAGAGGTCGCCGACCGGGTCATGGACTCCATGGACCTCGAGCGGGAGAAGGGCATCACCATCCTCGCCAAGAACACCGCGGTGCGCCACGGCGAGATGACGATCAACATCATCGACACGCCGGGCCACGCCGACTTCGGCGGCGAGGTGGAGCGGGGCCTGACCATGGTCGACGGCGTCTTGTTACTCGTCGACGCCAGCGAAGGCCCGCTCCCTCAAACCCGCTTCGTGCTGCGCAAAACCCTCGAAGCACGCCTGCCGGTGATCTGTGTGATCAACAAGATCGACCGCGCCGACGCCCGCCCGAAAGAGGTGATCGACGCTGTGTACGAGCTGTTCATGGACCTGGGGGCCGACGAGAGCCAGATCGAGTTCCCGATCGTGTACTGCAACGCCAGGCTGGGGAAAGCTGCGCTGGCTGGCGACGACGTCGCGGGCGCCGCCGATCTCGAGGTGCTGTTCGGGCTGCTGGCCTCGCGCATTCCCGCCCCGGAGTACGAGGAGGGCGCCCCGCTGCAGGCCCTCGTGACCAACCTGGACGCATCCCCCTACGTCGGACGCCTGGCGCTGTGCAGGGTCCGCAACGGCCGCATCCGCAAAGGCCAGAGCGTCTCCTGGTGCCGCCACGACGGCACGACCTCGACGGTTCGGGTGGCTGAGCTCTACATCACCGAGGCGTTGGACCGGGTGGACGCGGGACCCGAGGGCGCCGGCCCCGGCGACATCATCGCGGTCGCCGGGATCCCTGAGATCATGATCGGTGACACCCTCGCCGACGCCGAGGACCCTCAGCCGCTGCCGGTGATAGTCGTCGACGACCCGAGCATCGCCATGACCCTCGGGGTCAACACCTCCCCTCTGGCCGGAAAGTCGGTGGCCGGGTTGCCGGCGGGTACCAAGCTCACCGCCCGCCAGATCAAAAACCGCCTCGACGCCGAGCTTGTCGGCAACGTCTCGATCAGGGTCCTGCCGACGGAACGCCCCGACACCTGGGAGGTGCAAGGCCGCGGCGAGCTCGCGCTCGCCATCCTGGTGGAGCTGATGCGTCGCGAAGGCTTCGAGCTCACGGTCGGCAAGCCGCAGGTGCTCACGCGCGAGATCGACGGGACGCTGTG
>JBPCRR010000351.1:0-11979 GCA_050996645.1 Acidimicrobiales bacterium
CCTGCTCGAGCAGCGGGGGGTCGTGGGCCCGTCGGAGGGGTCCAAGGCCCGCGCCGTGCTCATGAGCGTGGAGGAGCTCGACCAGCGGGACCCGGTGTAGGCGTAGGTGCGGGCGCGCGCGCCAGCCTCATCGGCCAATCTCGGACCCGGCTTCGATGCCCTGGCCGTCGCCTTGCAGCTGTACGTCGAGGTGTCGGTGGAGGAAGCCGACGAGCTGAGCGTTCACGCCAGCGGCGAGGGTGCCGGGCTGCCGGCGGACGCCACCCACTTGGCGGCCCGGGTGGCTGCGGGTGTGGTGGGCCACGACCGCGTGGCGATCGAGGTTCACTCCGAGATTCCTGTCGGAAGGGGGCTCGGGTCATCGGCCGCCCTTGCCGTGGCGGCCGCTGCCGCGGCTGGCTCCGACGATCCCTTCATCCCGGCGGCCGCGGCGGACGGTCACCCGGAGAACGCGGCCGCGTCGACCGTCGGTGGCCTCGTGGCCGCCACGACCGTCGACGGCGCCGGGTTGGCTCACCGCCTGCCGCTCGACCCCGAGCTGCGATTCGTGGTCGTGGTGCCCGAACGCGAGCTCCCAACAGCGCGCGCCCGGGAGGTGCTGCCCGCTGTCGTCTCCCGCGAGGACGCCGCGTTCAACCTGGGACGGATGGGGCTGCTCATAGCCGGCCTCGGTGACCACCGCCTGCTCGTGGCGGCTGCGACCGAGGACCGGATCCACCAGCCCGCGCGCACCGCGCTTTTCCCCGAGGCACCCGCCATCCTGGCCGATCTGCTCGAAGCGGGGGCGCTGGCGTCGTGCTGGTCCGGGGCCGGCTCCAGCTTGCTGGCGATCTGCACCGACGCCTTCGCCGGCGCGGTCGAGGCGGTCGGCCGGGCCCTTCTTGAGGACCACCGGCTGGGCGGCACAGTGATGCGCCTGGAGGCTGATCTCGCCGGGGTCACCCTCTTGAGCTCCCCCGCTAGCTAGGGTCTCTGGTTGTTCGTCGAACGATAGGAGAGCTGCTGTGGCTGACTACGAGGGCTATTGCGTCAAGTGCAAGGAGAAGCGCCACTTCGACGGCAAGGAGGTCACCCTCGCCAATGGGCGTCCGGCCGCGCAGGGCACCTGCCCGGTGTGCGGTACCAAGATGAACAGGATGCTCAGCAACAAGAAGTAGCGACGACCCCCCAAGCGGGCCCCGGCTCGTCCGCAGCCCGGCCACTACGCTGGTCGGGGTGCGGTATTGGGTGGAGACGCTGGGTTGCCCGAAGAACCAGGTCGACTCCGACAAACTGGCCGGCACACTTGAAGCCGACGGCTACGGCCCGGCGTCCGGTCCAGAGGAGGCGGACGTGGTGGTGGTCAACACCTGCGCCTTCATCGACGCCGCGCGCCAGGAGTCGATCGAGACCATCTTCGACATGTCGCGGCGGCGGGGGCCCGACTCCCGCCTGGTCGTCACGGGCTGCATGGCCGAGCGCTACGGCTCCGAGCTCGCCGAAGCCCTGCCGGAAGCGGACCTGGTTGCCGGCTTCGGCGTGCCGGTAACCCTGGGGCGCCAGCGGCCCGGGGAAGCGCCGGCGCTGCCTTCCTTCGACCTGCTCAACCTGCCCCGCCCGCCCGCCTCGGCGCCGTGGGCCTACGTCAAAGTGGCCGAGGGCTGCGACCGCAGGTGCGGCTTTTGCGCCATTCCGAGCTTCCGCGGCCGCCAACGCTCCCGCCCGGCTTCCGCGGTGCTCGAGGAGGTTGAGGCCCTTGCGGCATCCGAGGTTGTCCTGGTCGCCCAGGACCTGGCTTCTTGGGGGCGCGACCTGTCGCCGCGGCCTTCTTTCCCCAACCTGGTGCGCTCCGTCGCCCAGCGTGTGGACCGGGTGCGCCTCCTCTACCTGTATCCATCCGAGCTTTCCGAGGGTCTGATCGAGGTGATCGGTTCCACGGGATGCCACTACTACGACCTGTCGCTGCAGCACGTCTCCCGGCCTCACCTCCGCCGCATGCGCCGCTTCGGAGACGGAGCACGGTTCCTCGCTCGCATCGGCCGGATCCGGGGGGAGTGGCCGGGGGCCGCGTTCCGGTCGTCGTTTATCATCGGGTACCCCGGCGAGACCGAGGAGGACCACGACCTCCTGCTTGAGTTCCTCGCCGAGGCAACGCTGGACTGGGCCGGCTTCTTCCCGTGGTCACCCGAGGAGGGCACCTACGCCCTGGGCCTGCCCGACCACGTTCCCGCCCCGCTCGCCGCCGAACGCTTGGCGGAGTGCAGCGAGCTCCAAGACGCCATCACCGCCCGCCGGCGGTTCGCCTTGGTGGGGACGACCACTTCGGTGTTGGTCGACGCCCCGGGCGTCGCCCGCAGCTACCGGGAAGCACCCGAGATCGATGGGGTGATCCGGGTGCCGGCTGACCTGCGGGTCGGCTCGTGGGTAGAGGTGACCATCACCGGGGCCGAGGGCCCCGACCTCGAGGCGCGGCCCGCCGTGAGCGCCATGGCGGTGGCGGGCTGATGGCCACCCGCGTGGCCGGCAAGTTCGAGCCTTCGGCGCGCCTCACCCCGGCCAACGCCATCACCCTCCTCCGGCTGCTCGCGACCCCCCTGATGGTGGTCCTGATAGTCGACCTCGGGGTCTCCTGGGCCGCGGTGGCGGTGTGGTTCGGGCTTTCGAGCACCGACTTCCTCGACGGGTGGGTGGCCCGGCGACAGGGAGCCACCACCTCGGGGGCTTTTCTCGACCCCTTGGCCGACAAGTTCCTCGTCCTCGGCGCCCTCGGCGCCCTCGCGGGGGTGGGACTGGTCTCGTGGGCGCCGGTGCTGATCATCGTGGCCCGGGAGCTGGTGATCAGCTGGTACCGCACGGTCGTGGCCCGGCGGGGGATCTCGATGCCCGCCCGTCCTCTCGCCAAAGCCAAGACGGCGGTCCAGGACCTCGCCGTGGGGCTCGTCTTGCTGCCGCCCACCGGCCTCCACCACCTGGGCCTCGGCCGAGGCGTGCTGTGGGCCGCCGTGGTGCTCGCTTTGCTCAGCGCTGGGCAGTACCTGTTTGACAGCCGGCCCGGCGTGGCGAATGCGGCCAGTGGGGCGCCCGCGGAGCGAGCTGTACTGGCCGAGCCGCCGGCGTGAAGGTCCCTTCGTGCGCTGCGAGGTAGTAGCCGTCGGCACAGAGCTGCTGCTCGGCCAGGTCGTCGACACCAACTCGGCTTGGATTGGCGAGCAGCTGGCCGCCGCCGGCATCGATTCGCACTACCAGGTCAAGGTCGGCGATAACCACGCTCGGATCGTGGCGGCGATCCGCCTGGCCCTTGCCCGCAGCGAAGCGGTCATCTGCTGCGGGGGGCTCGGTCCCACCCAGGACGACATCACGCGGGAGGCCATCGCTGCGGTGATGGGGGTCCCTCTCGAGCGCGACGAGTCGGTGGTGGAGCAGATCCTCCACGTGTTCGGATCGCGGGGGCGCGCAATGCCGGCCAACAACCTGCGCCAGGCCGACGTGCCCCGAGGGGCGACGGTCATCCCGGCGGTGCAGGGCACCGCCCCGGGGCTGATCTGCCCGCTCGGCGACCGCGTGATCTACGCCGTCCCCGGCGTCCCGCACGAGATGCGCGAGATGATCACCCGGGCGGTGCTGCCCGACCTCGCCCAGCGCACCGGGACCCCCGCCACGATCGTCAGCAGGACGCTCCGCACGTGGGGGATGTCGGAGTCCGGGCTCGCTGAGCTGATCGCCCCCCGCCTCTTTGCGCTGGACGAGGGGGGAGCGGCCACCATCGCATTCCTCGCCAGCGGCATCGAGGGGATCAAGGTCCGCATCACGGCCAAGGCTGGTGACGCCGCCTCGGCGGCCGCTGTGCTCGACGCCGAGGAAGCCGAGCTCCGCCGCCTGCTCGGACCCGTGGTCTTCGGCGTGGACGACGAGAACATGGAGGTGGCCGTCGGGCGGCTCCTGGCCGGGGCCGGGTGGTACCTCGCGGTTGCCGAGTCCCTCACCGGCGGCCTGATCGGCGGGCGGCTCACCGCCGTGCCGGGGGCAGGGGACTGGTTTCGCGGGGGCGTGATCTGTTACGACACCGATGTCAAGCGTGACCTGCTGGAGATCGGCGACGTGCCGGCGGTGAGCGAGGAGGCGGCTTCGCGAATGGCCGCCGGGGTCGCCCGGCTCCTCGACGCCGAGGTTGGCCTCGCGGTGACTGGGGTGGCGGGGCCCACCGAACAGGATGGCCAGCCTGTGGGCACAGTATGGATTGGGCTGCACTGGCCCGGTGGCGAAGTCACCCACCTGCTGCGCCTTGGTGGCGAGCGCCAGAACATCCGCCAGCTCACTGTCATCTCGGCACTGGACCTGGTGCGGCGGCGGCTGGGCTGAGTCGTGCATCCCCTCTTGCTCGCAGCAAGGACTGTGGCCAGCCACGGTCAGCGGGTGGCCTTCGGTGTTGTGTTCATCGCCTTTGGGGGAACGCTCTTTGTGTTCCGTGGGACTGCTTGTGGTCGCGCTGGAGAATTGGCTCCGTCAGCCCGACGCCCTCAGCCGGCCGGCCGAGGACCGGCTCGCGAAGCCCAAAACGCTGACCTCGGCGACTCAGCGGCCCGGGGTTTCCCGGGAGGATCGGCTCCGGTGTCGACGTTTCTGCGCCCGGGGGGCGCCTCGGCGTTCAGGGCACCAGAGTGAACGCCGATGCGTGACGTGGTCGCACGACGGAGAAATGGCGACGATCGAGTGTCGCGATCACTTCAGAATGATGCCGCTCTGCGAGCGCTACCACGGAGGCGTCCACGATCCCGAGCGGAAGGTCAAGATACTGCTCTGTGAGCTCGGCGATCCGCTCCCACTCCGGCTCGAGCACCGGCTCGACCACGAGCTCCCCAGCGGCGATCGAACGGCCGAACGCGAATTCGGCATGCGCGCCGATCCGATCCGCCAGTAGGTAGCCGACCTCGGTCACGACCAGTGCAGGGACAAGAAGTGGCCGCTCAGCGTTCGAGAGCAAGTCGACGCAGCGACGGTGGTTCCGATCACCGCTTGCCGCAGCCGCGTAGAGAGGCCCAGCGTCGACGATTAGCACTACACCGATTGCTGCGGCCGGCGACGACGGCCGATGGCCTTGCCGACGAGCTCGTCTACTCGCTCGGAGGCGTCAGGCGGCCCGCCTTCGCCGACCGCGAAGAAGCCCAGTCGTCCCGACGGCGTCGAGCTACGCAGATGCTGCTCGATTGCCTCCCGAGCGACGTCAGCGATCGAGACGCCCCTCCGCCTGGCCTCAAGCCGGATCGTGGCGTCGAGGTCCTCCGGCAGCATGATAGTCGTCCGCTTCATGAGGACAGCATAACGCTTCACGCCTCAGTTCGGCTGCGCTCGGCCCTCCACAGTCTGGACCGCTGCTCAGGCCCGGACTTCCTCGGTGGCATGGTCGGCGTGGGGCGGGATCATTGGCCCGGTGCCGGAGGGGTCGATGATGCCGGCCTCGGCGAAGAGATACTTGCTGGCGAGGACCCGCTGCGCTGAGTCGTAGTCGTCGGCGTCGTCGTTGTGCCAGAGGTCGTAGAAGAGCCGGTCCACCCGCCGGCGGGCGCCGGCGCAGAAGAGCTCGGCCAGCTCAAGGGAGCCGGCAGCATCGGAGCTTCGGTCGTCGACGAACATCTGGGTCCTCACGCACACCGCGCTCATCGCGTACAGCTCGGCTCCGATGTCGACGATCCGGCCGAGGAAGCACTGCTTGCGCTCCAGGCCGCCCTGCCACCGGGACATCCCGTAGAACACCGAGCGCGCGAGCTTGCGGCTCGACCTCTCGATGAAGCGCATGTGGCCGGCCAGCTCGCCGAACTCGCCGAAGGTGGTGGGGTTCTGACCGGCGCCGACCGCCAGCTTGGGCAGCCAACGGGCGTAGAAGCCGCCGGCCCGGGCTGCCGCCTTGGCCTTGCCCGCCAGCTTGACCTCGGGATCGATGATGTCGCCGGCGACGCTCAGGTGCTGATCCACCGCCTCCCGGGCGATGAAGAGCCGCATGATCTCCGAGGACCCCTCGAAGATCCGGGTGATGCGAAGGTCCCGCAGGACCTGCTCGGCGGGAACCGGTCGCTCACCGCGCGCCTGTAGGGACTCGGCGGTCTCGAAGCCCCGGCCGCCGCGAAGCTGGACCAGCTCGTCGGCGACCCGGCAAGCCATCTCGGAGCAGTAGAGCTTGGCCAATGCCGCCTCGATGCGGATGTCGTTGCTCTCCTCGTCGGCGAGGAGCATGGACAGCTCGACCACCGACTCCAGCGCGTACGCCATGCCGGCGATGAACGCCACCTTGGTCGCTACGGCCTCGTGCTGGCCGATCGGCATTCCCCACTGGACGCGCTCGTTGCACCACTCCCGCGCGATCTTCAGGCACCACTTGGCCGACGCGGCGCAGATCGCCGGCAACGACAGCCGGCCGGTATTGAGGGTCGCGAGTGCGATCTTCAGCCCACGCCCTTCTCCGGCGATCAAGTCTTCGGCGGGGACGCGGACGTTGTCGAAGCGGGTGACGCCGTTTTCGATGCCTCGGAGCCCCATGAACTTGTTGCGGTGGGTCACTGTGACGCCGGACGCGTGGGCGTCGACGACGAACGCGCTGATCCCGCCCTTGTGGCCCTCCGAGCGGGGGACAGTCGCCATGACCACGAGCAGGTCCGCGATCACGCCGTTGGTGGTCCACAGCTTGGTGCCGTTCAACACGTAAGCCGACCCGTCCTCGGTTGGAGTTGCGGTGGTGTGCATGCGCGCTGGGTCGCTGCCCACGTCAGGCTCGGTGAGCAAGAAGGCGCTCACCTTGTCATCGGCGACCTGGGGCAGGTACTTGCGCTTCTGCTCCTCGGTCCCGAACATCCGCAGCGGCTCGGGCACGCCTATCGACTGGTGCGCCGACAGCAGGGTGGACAGGGCGGAGTGGGAGGTCCCGGCGAGCTCGAGGGCCCGGCCGTAGTAGAGGTGTGACAGTCCGAGGCCGCCGTACTCGGGGTCGATGGTCATGCCGAGGGTGCGCAGCTCGATGAGCCCCTTGAGCACCGCTTCGGGGATCTTGGCCTCGCGCTCGATCTCGAAGGGGTCGACGCTGGTCTCGAGGAACTCGCGCAGCTTGGCGAGGAGCGGCTCGCCGCGCTCGATCGCGGTCTGAGTGGGCCGGGGGTGCGGGTGGATCAGGTCCGGGCGGAACTGGCCGAGGAACAACTCCTTGCCGAAGCTGGCCTTGTCCCACTCGGTCTGGCGGGCTGCTTCGGCAACTTGGCGGGACTGCTGTTGGTCGGGGCCAGCGTCCATTCGACATTCCCTCTTTCTCGGTGGTGGATCGATGCTACCCACCTCGGGCCGACGGCGCCCGGCCTGGCGGCCATCGGGACGGCGATCACGACCGCCTTCTGGCTGATCATGAGCGTGGTCTTGGGCACCGACGTGGCCACGGTCGCCAGTGTCGGCACAGCGGAGGCCGCCACCTAGGCAGCTGAGGCTGCTAGCCGGGCGTCGAGAAGGACAGCTGCAGGCGCAGCGGCCCGAAGATCCCGCCCAGAGGCGAGCGCCACTCGGGCTCACCTTTCACAGCCATGTCCGGCATGGCCGCGGCGAGGATGGGGAGTGCCTCTTGCATCTCGGCGCGCGCCAAGTTGGCTCCAAGGCAGTG
Organism: Acidimicrobiales bacterium; assembly: GCA_050996645.1. Classification (GTDB taxonomy): domain Bacteria; phylum Actinomycetota; class Acidimicrobiia; order Acidimicrobiales; family Palsa-688; genus JBPCRR01. The sequence goes on from JBPCRR010000351.1 coordinate 7,613, forward strand.
GTGGGCCCCGCCGCCGAAGCTCAGGTGCGGCTCGGTTCGGGGGGTGGCCATGTCGAAGCGGTCCGGGTCCGGGTACACGTCCGGGTCGCGGTTGGCGCTGGCGAGCGACAGCGACACCAGGCTGCCGGCGGGTATCAGCCAACCGTCCACTTCGATGTCTTCGGTGGCGATCCGCGGGACCACCGACACCACGCTGGCCACCCGCATCACCTCCTCGACGGCCTGTGCCGCCAGCTCCGGGTGCTCCGCGAGCTGCGCCCACTCCGCGGGATGCTCTGCGAAGATCGTCATGGCGATCCCTAGCTGGTTGCGGGTGGTGTCGTATCCCGCGAACAGGAGGCCGCCAAGAAGCGCCAGCAGCTCCCCGTCGTCGAGGCGGTCTGTGCCGTCGCGGGCCGCGATCAGCTCTGACACCAGGTCCTCCTGCGGCTCGACCCGCCGGCCGGCGATGAGTTCGCGGAGGTAGGAGGCCAGCTCCGCCTGAGCTGCCTCGACCTCCTCCCGATGCGCGGCGAGCTCGAAGGAGAGCAGGTGGGTCAGCGAGTCACCCCACTTGGCGAACATCGGGTGGTCCTGCCTCGGCACGCCCATCAGGTGAGCGATCACCTGGACCGGATAGTGGTCGGCGAACTCGGTCATGAACTCGCACTCACCCCTGTCAGCGAACCCGCCCACCAGCTCGGTGACGAGCTGACGCATGAAAGGCCGGTGGGCGTCGGCTGCCCTCGGCGTGAAGCTGCGTGACACCAGCCTGCGGATCCGGGTGTGGTCCTCACCCTCCTTGGCCAACAGCGATGAGGCGGCGAGCTCGTGGAGCGGTCCCTCGGTCACCCCCTGAAGGTGGACCAGGTTCATCAACGCCTCGTGCAGGCTGCGGTCACGCAGCAGGTCGTGGACCTTGGCTCGGTCGACCACTAAGGCACCGATGGCGGTTTGGACGACCGGGGTGACCTTTCGCAGCTCTCGGATCCTGCGATCGGCGTCGGCTTGGAACGCCGGGTCGAAGATGTCGACGAAGGGGGCTTCTTGCAGCGATGGCATCCCCGAGAGTCTGCCCCGCGCGCGGGGGTGAGTATCCACCTTCGAACGCACGTTCGTGGGTAGAGTTGTGAAAATGACAAGGATGTGACTCGGGCGGGGCTCGACCCCGGGGCAGGGTCGCCGTCACACCCTCTTCTTAGGGTGAAGGTGTCCGGAAAGACGAAGCGAGAGGAAGGCATCCGGTGGAGAAAGACCAGGCTCTTGAGATGGCGATGAGCCAGATCGAAAAGCAGTTCGGCAAGGGCGCCATCATGAAGATGGGCGAGAAGACCACGATGGCCATCGAGGCCATCTCCACCGGCGCGCTGTCCCTCGACATCGCCCTGGGCATCGGCGGCCTTCCCCGCGGCCGGATCGTCGAGATCTACGGCCCCGAGTCCTCGGGCAAGTCCACCCTCGCCATGCACGTGGTGGCCGAGGCCCAGCGCAACGGCGGCATCTGCGCCTACGTGGACGCCGAGCACGCCATGGACCCCGTCTACGCCGCCGCCATCGGGGTCAACGTGGACGAGCTGCTCATCTCCCAGCCCGACACCGGCGAGCAGGCGTTGGAGATCGCCGACATGCTCATCCGCTCGGGGGCTCTCGACGTGATAGTCATCGACTCGGTCGCCGCCCTCACGCCTCGCGCCGAGATCGAAGGCGACATGGGTGACAGCCACATGGGCCTGCAGGCCCGGCTCATGTCCCAAGCGCTGCGCAAGCTGACCGCCAACCTGAACCGCTCCGACACCATCGCCGTCTTCATCAACCAGCTGCGAGAGAAGATAGGAGTGTTGTTCGGCTGCATGAGCTACGGCACGCGGGTGACTCTTGCCGACGGGACACAGGAGAAGATCGGCAAGATCGTCAACCAACGGATGCCCGTCGAGGTGCTGTCCTACGACGCCGACCTCGGTCGGGTGGTTCCCAGGAGAGTCGTCAACTGGTTCGACAACGGCAAGACGGACGAGTTCTTGCAGGTGACAGTTGCTCGCCCAGGGGGCAACGGTCGGGCTCAGTTCGGCTGCACAGCCAACCATCAGGTACGGACTCCGGCCGGGTGGAGGCAAGCCGGTGACCTCATGGTGGGTGACCGGGTTCTGCAGGCCGTGCCCCATTACCTTTCGGACTTGCAGTGGCAGGTGATCCTCGGCGGCCTGCTCGGCGACGGAGCCTTGTCGCCGACCAAGAGCGGCCACGGTGCCCGTTTCCGGTTCGGGCACGGGGTCCACCAAAGCGTGTACGCCGACTGGAAGGCGTCGCTGTTCTCGAACCTGATCTGTAGTCGCTCGACCAATCCCAAGCGAGCCGTGTTCTACGACTTCCAGCCGCTTCCTGAGCTGGCCGAGCTCCGCCGAGCAACCTATGTCGAGGGCAAGAAGGTACTGAGCGACGACTATCTCAAGCAGCTGACGCCGCTCTCCCTGGCGATCTGGTACATGGACGACGGTTGCTACACCGAGCGAGCGAAGGGCCTCCAAGCGCGGACTCGGGACGGCAGTGGCCGCATAGAGATCTGCGTCGAGGCGCTCGAGGCGACCAGCCGGGAACGGCTCCTGGCTTACCTGGCTGACGTCTGGGGGATCGCCGGTCGGCTCCGTCGGTCGGGCGCCGGCCAAAGGGTGGTCATCATTCTGCCCAAGGAGGAGACCGCGAAGTTCCAGGCGTTGGTGGCGCCGTTCGTGCATCCGAGCATGGACTACAAGCTCCAGCCTCGCTTCCGGGGACGCTTTGGCGTCGAGCCGGCGTTCGCCCCAATGCGACACGAGCTGATGCCCCTGCCGGTGGTCAAGATCGGTCCAAAGCCCAAGACTCGCAGCATGCACCGCTTCGACATCGAAGTGGAAGGCAGCCACAACTATCTGGTGGACGGGGTGGTGGTCCACAACAGCCCCGAGACCACCCCTGGTGGCCGGGCGCTCAAGTTCTACTCCTCGATCCGGTTGGACATCCGGCGCATCGAGTCGATCAAGGACGGTGCCGAGGTGACCGGCAACCGCACGCGGGTCAAGGTGGTCAAGAACAAGTGCGTTGCCGCCGGCACGAAGGTCTTCGATCCCACCACCGGGCTGACCCATGCAATCGAGGACATTGTCAACAGCGGTGCCGGCAACGCCGTGGTCGCTGCCGATAAGGCCGGGCAACTGCACGTCCGCCCGATCGTCCAGCGGTTCGACCAGGGCGAAGCCGAGGTCATTGGCATCGCGTTGCGCGACGGCACGATCCTTTGGGTAACCCCGGATCATCGAATCCTCACGGAATCGGGCTGGAAGGAAGCCGGCGAGCTGACAACCGGTGACCGGGTGGCCCGGCCGCGCCAGTCGGGTGACGAGTCGGCTGAGAGCGCCTCCGGCAGGCGTCGTGGCTCCCAGCGCGGATACCTCCCCGCGAACCAGACCGAGCCCGTGCTGGCCTACCTCCGAGGATGTGGCGTGAGTCCCACGCTGGCGGCGTCGATGGTGGGGGAGGGAGCAGGAAGCCCCGTTGGCGGACTTCGCCAAGTTCTGGGGCGCAGCCGGCTGCGGCGAGATCGCATTCAGCGCTTGGCCGATGCCCTGGACAGCAGCTTCTTGGCTGACGTCCTGGCTGAAGACCTTTGGTACGACCGGGTAGTGGCTATTCACCCGCCGGAGTGGCGTGACATCTACGACATCGAGGTCGACGAACACCACACCTTCGTGGCTAACGACGTCGTGATCTCGAACTGCGCGCCACCGTTCAAGCAGTCAGAGTTCGACATCATGTACGGCAAGGGGATCAGCCGGGAGGGCACGTTGATAGACGTGGCCGTCGACTTGGGGATCGTCAAGAAGGCCGGGGCCTGGTACACCTACGAAGGTGAGCAGCTGGGCCAGGGCCGCGAGAACGCCAAAGCCTTCCTCGCCGACAACGTCGAGGTGATGATCGAGATCGACGAGCGGGTACGTCGTCAGGTCGGGATCGGCGCCAGCGTCGGCGCCGGCACCGGCACCGGCACCGAAGGCGACGCCCCCAGGACCGAGGTTCCCTTCGGCGCCGATCCGGCCGACGACGAGCCGATCAGCCTCCAGGACTGAAGGGTACGGGCCCCTCGCCCGATTTGCCCCGTTTTGTCCGAGATGCGGGAGGAGAACACGCTCGCTGCGGCGAAGTGCTTCGGTGTCGTCCAACCCAACGAGGTGGCAGAAGATGGCCGAGGTGTCCGAGCTCCTCAAGGTGTCGAGCAGGTCCACCCCCACTGCGGTCGCCGGCGCGCTGGCCGGCGTGGTGCGCTCGGCGGGGGTGGTGGAGGTGCAGTGGGTGGGCGCCGGCGCCCTCAACCAGGCGGTCAAGGCCATCGCCATCGCCCGCGATTACCTCGCACC
>JBPCRR010000022.1:0-2828 GCA_050996645.1 Acidimicrobiales bacterium
CTGATGATGCAGTGATAGTGCCGCATCGTGATATCACTCGTCAAGAACATCGTGATGCCACTATCCACTGGTAGGGACTCCCACGTGCGCCTGAGGACGGCTAGCCCTGTGGCGCAGCGCCAGGAGGACCGGCGGCCACCGGCTGTGGAGGGGTAGGAGCCGGCCGCCATGGGAGAACGCGGCCGTTCGGGGTCCGGGGTGGGGGTGGTTGTCCGCTGGCCTTGGCGACGGCGGCCGCCAGGCTCCACTGCACGTCACGGGCCGCGGTGGGGCTGAGCAGGGTGTGGTTGGTCTGGCAGACCTGGGCGATGGTCAGGGCGCCCTCGGCGATCGCCCCGCGGAGCAGCAGGTGCCAGTCCGCCCAGCCATGCACACCCCCAGCCCACTCCGCCTCTTCGATGAGCCCGCGATGCCAGGCCCGGAGCGCCACCAGGTCATCGACGAAGCCCCGGTGCTCGTACCAGCAGCTCGGCCAGCCGGGATCGCGGGGCTGGGCGGCGCCGTGGGCACGCGTGGCCATCACCGCGGCATCGCCCGGCCAGAGGTAGGAGTACGTCTCGACCAACCAGCCCACCCACTTCGCCATGTCCTGCCACCAGACCACCAGCCGGCTGCCGACCAGGGTGTCGGGGTAGTGCCAGGGACCGCCGAGCGGTATGCGCTCCGCGGCCTGTTGCTGGGCGACCGTAGCGTCGGCCTTCTTGGGCATCAGCGATCTCCGGGCAGGCTGGGCGTTGGCTGCGGTGGCGTCCTGGTTGGTTGCGGTGGCCGCGCCGCCTGGCGCTGGTGCTCCTGCCGGGAGACGCCGCTGCGGGCGCCGTTGTAGGGGCCGGTGCCGCCGCCGTTCTCCACGGGGCGCAGGTCGCGGCTCTGCACCATCCGCACCGCCTCCCGGGCGGAGAGATCGCGCCAGCCGAGACCGGCGTCGAAGGCAGGGCGAGCCGAGCCCAGAGCATCGAGGGCATCCGCTCGCTCGGCGGCCCGGACCGCGGCGGCCAGTCCGTCCCCGACGTTGGGCGCCCACTCGGACCGCGGGGCCTCGGTGGCGGCGTCGCGGAGTGACCGTCCCTCGTAGCCGCGCTCCTGCCGGGCGGTGGGCAGCTCCCCCTCGACGCTGGCTACCTTGCGCCCGCTGCGGTCGGCCCGTGCCGCCATGGCCACCAGGACGTCGGGGTCGGCGTCCCGTCCCAAGGTCTGGCGATCGAGGAAAATTTCGGCCCCGTCGCGCGACCGACTGGCGGCCACGTAGAGCGATTCCCGGTTGGTCTGCCAACCGCCGCTGACGATGTAGCCGCGCTCCACGGTGTCTCCCTGGGCCTTGTGCACGTGGGCGGCATAGGCCAGGTCGAGGTCGCGGAAGTCCTCGACAGACACCTGGAGCAAGCGCGGGCGCTCCTCATGGGTGCGCACCCCAACCAGGCCGCGCAGCGCATCCACCCCGATCACCTCGGCACCGACGCCGTTCTCGACGCGGCGGCCGGTCTCCGGGCTGTACTGCGCCCGGAAGCTGACCCGGTCCCCCTCGTGGAGGTTGACCTCACCGGCAACACCACGGAACCGCACCGTTGAGGTGCCCAGCTCCCCGGCCGCCTGGCGGAGCCCCTGGGCCAGGGCGTTGAGCTTGTGCCGCTCGGCGTTACTGGCGTCGGTTATGATCAGACCGCTGCGACCGTCACGGTCCCAGGCCGCGACCGCCTGCTCCAGGGCAGCGGCGCGGGTGTCGGAGATATGCACTCGGCCGCGACGGGCGTAGAGCTCCAGGGCGTCGCGCGCCTCGCCGGCGCGAAGGTGGGTCCACGCCTGACGTTCCCAGGCATGCCGGGTCCGCCGCACCTCCGACAGCCGCGGACCCTGATCCGACAGATGGCGCCAGAGTCCACCGGGCGCGATCGAGGAGAGTTGGGCGTCGTCGCCGATCGCCCGCACCAGACCACGATCACCGAGAACGTCGGCTAGTCCCGCCCATCGCCGGGTGTCCACCAGTGAGGCCTCATCGAGGGCGACCACATCGTTCGGTCCCACGGTGATCTTCCCGTCGCGGACGCGGCGGGTGAAGGCGTCCAGGGTCATCGCCTCGGCGTGCTCGCCGAGGTCGGTGGCCAGGGCTTGCGCCCGCTTGCCGGCCACGGCCAGCGCGAACACCCGCCGGCCCTCGCCGTCCCAGGTGTCCGAGGCCACCCGCAGGACCACGCCCTTGCCCACGCCGGCCTCGCCAGTCAGCGCCACCCATGTCTCCTCGGAGACGACGGCTTCCAGCGCGGCCTGCTGCTCCTCGGTGAGAGTGAGTGGGCACCGGGCCAGAGCCTCCAGCCACGCGGTGGGGTCCAGCTCGTCGGCGTCGGAATCGTCACGCCGCTCTGCACGGCGCCGCCTCCAGGCGAGGACCTGCTCCTCGAGCTCCTGCATCTCCTTGGTGGTCCAGACCCCGGGGGCGACCGCGACCACCTCCTCGCGCTCGACCAGCTCCCTGACGGCCAGCTCGACGTCCTCGGCGGTGACCAGTCCCGGAGCCCGCTCCCACCCCAGCCGGCGGGCGCGGCCGGCGTCGAAGGTGGCGTCGGTGGCGGTGAGTCCCTCCGCTCCCAGCAGCTCGGCGACCAGCCGCCTCCTCCCATCGGCACGGCCAGGCAGCGAGCCGCCGACACGGCGACGAAGCAACCCGTCCACGCGTTCACGCGTCAACCCGTGAGCGGCCGCCATGCCGCCCCACTGGTCGGAGAGACGGCCGCGGTGCCAGCGCTGCTTGCCGGCCCGCGTCTTGGCCACCCACGACCGCTCTTCCCGGATCGAGGGGTCGCGGCCGGTCGAGTGGCGGAACTCCACCCGCC
>JBPCRR010000045.1:0-9789 GCA_050996645.1 Acidimicrobiales bacterium
CCCCAGCGCCGGCAGAACACGCCGAACACAGCATCGCGAGCGGCGACCCGCAAATCGCACCACAACGCCAGTTCCAGCCCGCCGGCCACGGCAAAGCCCTCGACAGCCGCGATCACCGGCTTGGTAAGCAGCATCCGCGTGGGCCCCATCGGGCCGTCCCCGTCAGCAGTAACGCGGTTACCCCGAACCTCGGCGATGGCCTTGAGGTCGGCGCCGGCACAAAAGGTGCCCCCCGCGCCCGTGAGCACCGCCACCGCGGCCCCTGGGTCGGCATCGAAAGCACGAAAGGCGTCCGCCAGGGCGACGGCGGTGGGACCGTCCACCGCGTTGCGGACCTGAACACGGTCAATCGTGACCACCGAGACCGCACCTTGGCGCTCGACGCGAACAGCGTCCATCAGGTGGACGAACGGGTGAACTTGAGGGTGACCAGTTCGAATGGCCGCAGTTGGAGCGACACCGAGTTGTCCGTCACCATTAGCGCCTCGATGTCACGTTCGAGAAGGTCGGTCCTGGTCGCCGATGCAACTGCACCGTTGACCGTGACGCGCGCCGGGCCCCGTGAACCCCACACCTCACAGAGGCGTACGACCATTGCGTCCTCCCGGTCGGCCTTCTTGACCGCCTCGATGCTCACGCCGGGACGGTCGATGCCAACCAGTGGGGGGGCAGGCGTGGAGCCGGGCACCACACGCAGCGGGAGGTTGAACGCCTCCGCTTCGCCGATCACCCCGCCGGGCGCGCGCAGGTCGCCCGGATGGGGCAACAGGGCATAGGCGAAGCGGTGCCGGCCCTGGTCGGCCTCGGGATCGGGGTAGCCCGGCCCCCGCAGGAGCGACAAGCGCATGACGCTCCCGCGAATGTCGTAGCCGTACTTGCAGTCGTTGATCAGGGCGACCCCGTAGCCCGCCTCGCTCAGGTCGGCCCAGCGGTGGGCGCACACCTCGAAGCGGGCTTCGTCCCAGCTCGTGTTGGCAACCGTGGGGCGCTCGACGTGTCCGTGCTGGATCTCGTAGGTGGCTCGCGCCGATCGCACGGCCACGGGGAAGGCGACCTTCAAGAACCGGTGCCGCTCGTGCCAGTCGACCTCGGTGTGGAACTCGAGGCGCCTCGACCCAGCGGCCAGCCGCATCGTCTGGTCGATCGCCGAGTCCCCGAATCGCCGCACGATGCGCACGCCGGCGCGCAGGCGGTCCCGCTCGCACACCTCGATCGATTCCACCTCTTCCAGGTCGATGCAACTGTCCAGGTATTCGCGGTCCACATCCCAGGCGTCGAACGCCTTCGGGTGGTCTTCGTGGAGCTGGAACAGGTTGCCCCGCCGCCCGTCGGCTAGCACCTCCCGGCCCGCGATCTTGTCCCACACCGAGGTCAACAGCCCCGAGCCGTCCCAGGCCACGCGCAGGTGGTCGTTCTCGACCCAGCCGTCACCGATCTCCACCGTGCTGGAGCTGGTCTCCACCGTGCCGCAGGCGGCCTCCACCCCGGCGGAGCTGGCGCCGGGTCCGGCGTCGGGTCCAGCACGCAACGGCGCCCAGCCGCAAGCCGGTACCGACACCATGCGCAGCACCCCATCGTGGTCGACCACCTCGGTCCGGGGGTGCGAGGAGGTGTTGAACACGGTCGGCTCATCACCCGCCAGCGCGGCCTGGGCTTCGGCGGCCACCCGCGCCGCCACGTCGAGGACCTCGGCGTGGTCGCGCCGGGCGTCCTCGTAGACCCAGTGGATGCTCGAGCCGGGGAGTATGTCGTGGAACTGGTTGAGCAGCAGCAGCTTCCACGCATCGTCCAGTACGTCGCGACGGTCCAGCCCTGCCGCCACCGACCACATCTCAGCGCCGCGCAGGACTTCCTCGCCGCGCCGGTTGCTCGTCTTGACGTCGGCGTGGGTCGTGAACGTTCCCCGGTGGGCTTCGAGGTAGAGCTCTCCTGTCCAGACCGCGAGCTCGGCGCTCTTCGCGAGCGCCTCCGATCGCACCTGGCCGAGCCAGCCTCCCACCGCGGCGATCTGCACCGCGGGTAGAGGGTCGAGGTCTCCCAAGCGCCGGGCGCGCTCCAGCATCGCCTTGGTGGGCCCCCCGCCCCCGTCCCCGTAGCCGTAGGGGTAGAGACTCCGGTCGCTGCGACTGCGGTCCCGATGGTTGTCGCGGCTCTTGGCCACCTCGGCGACGGAGAACTCGCCGTTGTAGGTGTCGGCCGGCGGAAAGTGCGCGAAGAGCCGGCTGCCATCGTGGCCCTCCCACCAGAAGCTCGAGTGCGGGAACACGTTGGTGTCGTTCCAGCTCATCTTCTGTGTGACGATCGAATCGATCCCTGCAAGGCGGCCGATCTGGGGCAGCGCCGCCGAGTAGCCGAAGACGTCGGGGAGCCACAGCTCCCTTGTTTCGACGCCGAGCTCGTCGGCGAAGAACCGCTTCCCGTGGACCACTTGGCGCACGAGCGACTCGCCCGAAGGGATGTTTGTGTCGGGCTCCACCCACATCCCTCCGACAGGCTCCCACCTGCCTTCGCGCACCCGGTCCTTGATCTGGGCGTACAGGTGGGGGTAGCGGTCCTTGACCCAGCGGTATTGCACCGCCTGACTGCACGCGAAGCGATGTTCTGGGTAGCGCTCCATCAGGCGAAGCTGGTTGGAGAAGGTGCGGGCGCACTTGCGGATCGTCTCGCGCACCGGCCACAACCACGCGGAATCGATGTGGGCGTGGCCGACCGCAGCCACGCGGTGAGCCGAGCTCGTCCGCAGCGCGAGGGCCGGCGCCAAGGCCGCTCGCGCGGCCGGAGCACGTGCTGTCACGCAGTCGTGATCGATCTCGGCAGCGGCTTCGGCGAGGGCGGTGAGGATGTCCCCCGAACGCTCCGGGCACTGCCGCGCAAGTTGCGCCAGGACCACCATGTCGTGGTAAAGCGCCTCGACCTCACGGTCGACGGTCGCCAGGTCCGCCTGATCGAGCACGTACAGCGCCTCGCCGGCGTAGTCGGCCACGAGCAGGGGCCAGTCGGCGAGGTGCCAAGTTGGGATCGGGTTGGCCGCCGCCTCCACGTAGAGATCGACCGTCTCGCCGCCGGCTGCACGCTCGGTGACGAGGTGCTCGCGGTGGCGGTGGTGCAGTCCCTGGACAGGCCGCGCAGCCTGATCCCATATCTGGCCCTCAGCCGCGAACCCTACGATCTCGTCGCCTCCCAGGTGCACCAGCGCGGCCACCTCGGCGCCCGCCCAGTCGGGGGGCACCGTGGCCCGGAGCCGGAACCAGGTGGTGTCCCACGCGCCACCCCAAGCGCGCCCCCCCTCGAAGGACTCGAAGGGCCCTGCGAGTGCCTCCTCGGCAGGGATCGGCTCGCCGTGAAGGTGGTGCGCCGCGACATCCATTGGCACCCGACGGGGGTGTATCGCGGGGCGCACGACGGTGTTCAGCAGCTGTCGGATGTCGCGGTCCTCGGCCACCGGGGGAGACTGTAGGCTGCGTGCGCCGCGAGGGGATGGAGCAGCACAAGGAGCCATGGTGATCGACGCACCATCCCCAGATCCCGATGTGCCGGATACCGACGTGCCAGACACCGATGTGCCAGACATCGATGTGCCAGACACCGACATCGTCGTGGTCGGCTCGGGTGCTGCTGGGCTGGTCGCGGCGCTCGCCGCTGCGAGCGGGGGAGCCAAGGTGAGGGTCCTCGAGCGGTCCTCGTTCGTGGGGGGCACCACGGCGGTCTCCGGCGGCGGCATCTGGGTGCCCCAGAACGATCACATGGGCGAGCTCGGGGTAGGCGACAGCCGCGAGGAGGCGCTCGAGTACTGCCGGCGGATGGTCGACGGCCGGATGCCCGACGAGCTCGTAGAGACCTTCGTGGACACCGTGCCCGCCGTGGTGCGCCACCTCGAGCAGACCACGCCGCTGCGGCTGCGTGCCATGTCGTGGCCCGACTACCACCCCGAGATGCCAGGCGCCAAGCCGGCAGGCAGGATGCTCGAGCCCGACGTGTTCGACACGGCGGTCCTCGGCCCTTGGGCAGAGCGGGTTCGGCCGGCGCCGGTGCTGGGGATGCCGATAACGCTGGAGGAGCAGACCGTTGCCTGGCAGCTCGCCTATACGCCTTCCAAGCTCGACCGCACCCTCGTGTCGTCGAGGACCGCCGCCGGCCAGGCGACGGTCGGCCGGGCGCTGGTATCAGCTCTTCTGAAGGGCTGCCTCGACAGCGGCGTCGAGATCCTCACCTCCTGTAGGGCGCGAGCGCTGGTGCTGGGCAGCGCCGGAGGGGTCGCGGGGGTTCGCTACGACAGCGGCGACCGGGAGTTGGAGCAGCCGGCGACGTCGGTGGTCCTGGCGTCGGGGGGATTCGAGTGGAGCGAAGAGTTGAAGAGGAACTTCCTCTTTGGACCCCTCACGGCCCCGACCAGCCCGCCGTTCAACGAGGGCGACGGGCTTCGCATGGCGATGCAGGCAGGCGCTGCGCTGGCCAACATGACCGAGGCGTGGTGGTACCCGTCGTATTCCATCCCCGGGGAGACCTACGAGGGCCACCAGCTGCATCGCTTCGTCGGCACCGAACGCAGCGCGCCCCACTGCCTCCTGGTCAATCAGGCAGGTCAACGCTTCGTGAATGAGTCAGCCAACTACAACGACATGATGAAGGCCTTCTACCACTTCGACGCCAACCGGTACTGCTGGCGGAACATCCCGTGCTGGTCGGTCATGGACTCCCAGTACCGGCGGCGGTATGCCCTGGCCTCGGCGCGCCCCGGCCGGCCGGACCCACCGTGGCTGATGTCGGCCGGCAGCCTCGCCGAGCTAGCTGGTTTGATGGGCGTCGGCGCCACCGCCCTGACAGACACGGTGGCGCGCTTCAACCGCTTCGCCGCGAGGGGCACTGATCCCGACTTCGGCCGGGGAGAGAGCTACTACGACAGGTTCCATGGCGATCAGAGCGCCCCTCATCCGAACCTCGGGACGGTCGACGCGCCTCCCTTTTACGCCTTGGAGGTCCACCCGGGCTGCGTGGGCACCAAGGGCGGCCCCCTCACGAACTCCTCTGGCGCCGTGGTGTCGGCGCAGGGCGGGGTGATTGAAGGCCTGTACGCCGCCGGCAACGTGGCGGCGAGTCCGGCCGGCCCGGCCTACTTCGGAGGAGGCTGCTCGATCGCCATGGCCATCACCTGGGGGCATCTCGCGGGAACCGTCGCCGCAAGTCGCGTGCGGGCCCGCTCGGGCAGCGGGCACCCGGGCTCGTGAAGGACGCGCTCCGCCAAGCACCACAACAGCTGCTTCGCGACCTGCTGGCGACGATGACGCGGATCATGCGGGCGGACGAAAGAATCCGCAAGGGGATATCCCGCGGGGAGCTGATGTCGTCGTACTGGCCTTGTGCCGGCCAGGAGGCGGTGGCTGCCGGGGTGGGGGCGGCGCTGCGTGCCGACGACTGGATGGTCACCACCTACCGCGGGCTGCACGACCAGTTGGCCAAGGGCGTGGACATGGCGTCGATCTTCGCCGAGATGGCCGGCCGGGCGACCGGTGCCTGTGGCGGCAAGGGGGGCACGATGCACGTGGCGGACCCCGACCGCGGCCTGATGCTGTCCACGGGCATAGTCGGCGCCGGCATCCCCGTCGGCGCCGGGCTGGGGCTCGCGTCCAAGCTGCGCGGCGAGGACCGGGTGACGGTGGTCAGCTTCGGAGACGGTGCGGTCAACACGGGAGCTTTCCACGAGGGGGTCAACCTGGCGGCGATCTGGGCCCTGCCGGTGGTCTTCGTGTGTCAGAACAATGGATTCGGCGAGATGACGCCGATCAGCCGGGTCCAGCGCGTCGAGCGGGTGTCCGAGCGGGCAGCGGGCTATGGCATCCCAGGGGTCACCGTCGACGGCAACGATCCCGTCGCGGTCTGGCAGGAGGCCGACGCCGCTGTGGGGCGGGCTCGCCAAGGGGGAGGGCCCACCCTCCTCGAGTGCGTCACCTACCGGCTGTGGGGTCATTACTTCGGCGACCCCATGGAGTACATGGCGCCCGAGGAGTTGAGCGCGGCGCGCAACGCCCACCCCGTCGACGTGTTCCGAGCTCGGCTGATCGACGCCGGGGTCCTCGACGCCGCCGGCGCCGACGCGCTCGCCGACGCAGCCACCGACGAGGTGGCAGCAGCGTGGGAGCTTGCCATGGCCGCCCCGCCGGCCGCCGTGGAGGCCGCGTTCGAGGACGTGTACGGGGATGCCTGAAAACACCCCGCGCGAGGCCGGCCCACACCTCACGATGCGCGAGGCGATCAACCTGGCCCTGGCCGAGGCGCTGGCCGCCGATGACCGGGTGTTGATCCTCGGGGAGGACGTCGCCGATCCCGCCGGCGGGGTGCTCGGCGCCACCAAGGGCTTGTCGACGCGCTTTGGCGACGAGCGGGTTCGGGACACGCCGATCTCGGAGACAGCGATCATCGGAGCGGCGATCGGCGCCGCCGTGGCCGGCCTGCGCCCCGTGGCCGAGGTCATGATCATGGACTTCATCGGGATCTGCCTCGACCAGATCGCCAACCACGCGGCCAAGCTGCGCTACATGTCGGGCGGCCGCACCACGGTGCCGCTCACCGTGCGCACCGCAGTGTTTGGCGGCACGGGAGGCGGAGCCACTCACTCCCAGTCCCTGGAAGCCTGGCTCGCGCACGTGCCCGGTCTCAAAGTGGTCATGCCCAGCACACCCGCCGACGCCAAGGGGCTCCTGACCGCGTGCATCTTCGATGACGACCCGTGCGTGTTCATCGAGCCGGTCCGCCTCTACGGGCGCAAGGGCGCGGTCCCTGCTGATCTCGCGCCGATCGCCCTCGGGACAGCCAAGGTGGCGAGGGAGGGCTCCGACGTCAGCGCCATCGCATATGGCGCAGCGGTCGTGGACGCGCTCGGCGCGGCCGAAGCGCTCGCTGGCGCGGGCGTCTCGGTCGAGGTGGTCGACCTGCGTTGCCTCGTTCCCCTCGACACCGAGACCGTCCTGGCCTCGGTGTGCAAGACCCGCCGCGCCGTCGTGGCCCACACCGCCACGATGTCCTACGGTCCGGGGGCCGAGCTGGCAGCCAGGATCTCCCACGACCTGTTCGGCTCGCTCGCCGCCCCAGTCGTACGCGTCGGCGCGCCGTTCGTGCCGATCCCGGCATCTGCCCCGCTCGAGCGCGCAGTCGTGCCGGGACGTGCACAGATACTGACCTCCATCGGCGACGTGCTCCGCTAGACAGGCTGCTCGGGGCTGGGCTCCGCGGCGAGGTAGCGGTCGAGCTCCTGGTGCATGTTGGCGATGCCGGCCTCGTAGCGGCTGCTCAAGCGAAGGTGGTCGAGGCCGGCGGTGTGTAGGCCGCGCTGCTGGCGCTCGATGTTGGAGAAGTCCTGCAACGGGATGGTCGGCCAAGCTTCGGCGTCGTCTGGGCGGAAGGGACCCTCGCAGAGCGGCCGAGACGGCGCCGGGTCCCCTGCGGGCAGCGTCACCGACCACAGCTCGAACAGGCAAGACTCGGGATCCGAGCCGTTGGGCCGGCTGCGGTAGATCAACGCGTTGGCGTACTGGGGGAGTATGAAGTAGTTGGGGAACAGGAAGAACATGCCCCCCCAGCGGCTGATGACCGAGGGATCGGGCTGGGGCATGGCGACGCCCGCTCTAGCGGCGTGGTCGTAGACCGCCTCGACCACCGCGGCGCCGACGGACTTGCTCCCCGCCGCGAGGTCGCTGCGCTCGCGCAGCGCCTCGATGGCTTCGAGATCTCTGGGGAGGGTCATGGCGTCCAGCCCCTCGCAGAGCAGCCGGCTGGAGGCGATGACCATCTCGACGGGGTCCACAGTTCTCGGGCCCCCCCTTCGAGCCACCTCGCCGCCGTCACCGGTTGAGCGTTTCGGACGGTTCTGGAAGTGCGAGTGGCCGCCGGGGTGCACGAAGTACTCCTGCGCTTCAGGGCTGTCGTCCGCGGCGCCGCCGAGGGTGAGCTGCGGGTGCGTCTGGGGGACATGGAAGGCCTCCATGAAGGCTTCCTGGGCGAGCTTCCAGTTGGCCTGGAGAATGACGCTCTTCCACCACCGGACCTGCATACGATCGACGCCCAAGGGGTCCAAGAGGGCGCTTACGGGTGCGAGCGCCTCCTCCAGCGGTGCGGCCGAGGGGTCCGGGTTGACGAAGACGCACCCACCCCAGGTGGCTGTCCTGCAAGAGCGAAGAGCGAGGTCGGACGGCTCCAGGCACCTGGGGTCGAACCCGGTCTCGCCGTGGACATGGCAGTTCCTGCCGTCGAGGTGCCAGCGCCAGCCGTGGAACGGGCAGGTGATCTGGCCGCCGCCGAAGTGCCCGGAGCCCACGCCGAGCTGCGTCGCGCGGTGACGGCAGGCGTTGAAGTAGGCCGCGACGGAGTCGGGGGCGGTTCGCACCACCAGGATGGACTCGTCGCAGATGGTGTACTCGACGAAGTCGCCCACGGCGGGAACCTCCTCGAGACGGCACGCCATCTGCCAGGCGCGGGGCCACAACCTGCTGCGCTCCAACTCGAAGAGCTCGACACTCGTGTAGCGCTGCGACGGTATGTAGCAGGGATCGGTCACCGCGAACTGCACCGCCCCATGCTCGCCTGGAGCGGCCCAGGGTGCAAACCGCTCCGGGGGGCGCCATTAGGGTGGGCCGCGATGCAGCGGCCGGCGTTGATCCTCGGCGAGCGCACCATCTCCTTCGAGGACCTGGAGGACCGGGCGTCGCGCGTCCAGACGGTGATCGAGCAGGCCGCCCCCACTGGCGCCGCCCCAGTGGCGGTGATGCTGCCCAACGGGATCGAGTTCTTCGAGGTCACCATCGCTGCGGCCCGCGCAGCTCGCCATGTGGTTCCGGTCAACTGGCACCTCAAGGCGGAGGAGCTGGCATGGGTGCTGGGGGACTCGGGAGCAGAGGTCCTCTTCGTCGACACCTCCCTAGCCGGCGAGGTCGCCCCGGCCCTGGCCGCCAACCCGGCCATCACGACCTTCGAGGTTGGAGCCCGGAGCTACGAGGAGGAGGTGGCTCGGGCAGCACCGGCCGAGGGCACATCGGCGCCCCCCCACTTCGTGTACTACACCTCGGGGACCACGGGCCGGCCGAGGGGCGTGGAACGAGAGGGGCCGGCGCCCGATACCCGCCGGCTTCATGGGGGCCTGGCCTCCATGTGGGGGATCACCGCCGATGATGTGTGGCTCGCGTGCAGTCCCCTGTACCACGCGGCGAACGCGTACGCGTTCACCACCCTTTTCCAGGGCGGCACGGTCGTGATCCTCGAGCGCTTCGATGCGCGGGAGTGGATCAGGCAGGTGGAAAGGCACCGGGTGACGGCCTGTTTCATGGTGCCGGCACACTTCATCCGGCTTCTGGAGCTGCCATCCGAGGAGTGGTCGGCGAAGGACCTGAGCAGTCTGCGACTGGTGCTGCACGCCGCCGCACCGTGCCCGGTCCCTGTCAAGTGGAGGATCCTCGACGCGCTGGCTGGCGTCGAGATATGGGAGTTCTACGGAGCCTCGGAGGGAGGCGCCACGCGCATCTCACCCGAGGAGTGGCGCACCCACCCCGGCAGCGTGGGAAAGCCCTGGCCCGGTGTGGAGATCGCGATCCTCGACGCTGGCGGGCGGCGCTGCGGTCCCGGCGAGGCGGGGCTCGTGCACATCCACCCCGCCGGCGGGGCGAAGTTCCGGTACCACAACGACCCCGGTAAGACCGAGGCCGCCTGGCGGGAAGGAGCCTTTACGGTTGGCGACGTGGGCTACGTGGACGAGGAGGGCTACCTGTACCTAACCGACCGCGCCTCCGACATGGTGATCCGCGG
>JBPCRR010000046.1:0-9861 GCA_050996645.1 Acidimicrobiales bacterium
CACCAGAACAGGTCCTTGCCGTCCACGAAGACCACCGGCGCGACGCCTTGGAGCTCGCTGCAGTGGCGGTCGGTGAACTTGTAGGGCTCCGAGGGAGCCAGCACGACGTCGGGCTTCAACGCCGAAGCCTCCTCCAGGGTGCACTTCGGATAGGTGTCCGGTGCGTCGGCAAACACATTGACCACCCCGATCCTCTCGAGCAACGAGGAGCCGTAGGTTGCGGAGCTAATGGTCATCCACGGCCGGCGCCAGATGGGCACCCACGCCCGAAGGACCAGCTCGATTTTCGGGATGGGCTCCGCCGCCGAAGCCGCCAAGCCCACCGCGCCAGCGAGAACCTCGAGGTTCGGCCCCACGTCGTCAACCGAGCGCACGTGCAGCGCCAACACCTCGACGCCGGCCCCGGAGAGGGCCTCGGCATCCTCGCGACGGTTCTCCTCTCGGTCCATGACCACCAGGTCGGGGCGCAACTCGACGATGGCTGCCACGTCGGGGTTCTTGGTCCCGCCGACGCTGCGATACCCAGGCTGCTCGCAGAACCTGGTCACCGCCACGGGCTCGACCCCCCACGCCAAGAGGGTCTCGGTCACTGAGGGGACGAGGCTGACGACCCGCACCGACGTTGGGGTCACAACCGGTCGAGCAGCTGGGCCTTCTTGGCTTCGAACTCCGCAGGCGTGATCACACCCCGCCGGCGCAGCTCGTCGAGCTTGTCGATCTGCTCCGGTATCGACAGCTCTCGCCGGCCCGCCATGCGATCTGCTTGACGGTTGCGCCCGGCTTCGATCTGGCGGTAGATCTCGTTTTGGATCCGCGCTGGGTGCGGTACGTCGGCGAAGACCTCCTGGCCCTCACGACCGGCGGACTCGAGCACCAGGTCGCCGGCTCCGATCATCCGGTCGAAGAGGCTCTGGCGGTAGCTGATGTCGTTGAGGTGATCGAGCGGTATCTCCCGACCGGTCTTGGCCAACACCCCCTTTCGACGCACAAGGCGTGCCGTGGTCACCACCAGGTTGGTGGTGAGCCACTCGAGGTAACGGGCGAGCAGCCAGCCGATGGCCAACACCAACACGGCGAGCACCAGCCAGGCTGCCCACCTCGGCACTCCGCGCACCGCCGCCGCGATGGCTCCCGCCAGCACTACGACCGCAGCGCCGACAGGCACCGCCAGGTACCGCCAATGCGGGTGGAGGTCGAGCACCACCTGCTCGCCGTCATTGAGCAGCTTTGCCGGGAAGGGCATCGTTCCCAGACCCTAACCCTCGCCGGCTAAATCGGTGAGTGCCGTCACACCTCGGAGAGGGCTACAGCGTCGAGGATGCCGGGGGTCGCGCGAAGTGTTGCGGTGACTTCCGTCGGCACGGGCTCCTCGAACGACAGGGCCATCATCGCGGTCTTGCCGTCGCCGGTCCGGCCGAGCTTCAAGTCGGCGATGTTGAGGCGGGCCCCGGCGAGGATCCCGGCCACCTGGGCCACCATCCCGATGCGGTCGTCGTTGTGGACCATCAGCATCCAGCGGGCGATCGGCAGCTCCAACGCGTGGTCGTCGACCATCACCAACCGCGCCTCGACGCCGCCAGGGCCGCCGGCGAAGGTGGTCCCCGCAACCGCGTGATCCCCCCCGCGCAGCGTCACCAGGTTGACGTAATCGTGGCTCGCCGATGCCACGCTCGAGCGCACCGTCAGGCCGCGTTCCTCCGCCAGTTGGGGCGCGTTGACATAGGACACTGGCTCGTCGGTCGCCACGGAGCACACTCCCTTGAGAACGCCCAGCGTGAGAAGCCGTGTGTCGTGCTCCGCGAGCCCCCCCTGATAGGAGACCTCCAGGCTCGCGGGCAGCTCGCGGGTCAGCCCCGCCCACACCCGCCCCAGCCGCTCCGCCACCGGGAGGAACTCTCGCACTGCCTGGTCCACCTCGGCTGCAGCGATGTTGACCGCGAGTGGCACGAACTCACCGGCGAGCGCCAGCACCACCTGCTCGGCGATCGTCACGCCGGCCTTGTCCTGGGCCTCGCGCGTGCTCGCCCCCAGGTGAGGGGTGACCACCACGTTGTCCAAGGCGAACAGCGGCGAGACGGTGGTGGGCTCGGTCGCCCAAACGTCGACGCCGGCGCCGCCAATCTGGCCGGCCGCCAGCGACTCGGCCAACGCTGCCTCATCGATGATCCCGCCCCGCGCGGTGTTGACGATCCGCAGGTCGGGCTTGGCCTCCGCCAGCAGCTCGGCACCGATGAGGCCCACCGTCTCGGGGGTTTTCGGCAGGTGGATCGTGAGGAAGTCCGCTTCGCGAACGATGTCCACCAGCGCCATCAGCTCCACGCCCATTTGTCGCGCCCGGTCGGCTGCGACGTAGGGGTCGTATGCCACGAGGCGCATCCCGAACGCGGCCGCCCGCTGTGCCACCAGCGCGCCCACCCTGCCGAGGCCCACCACTCCGAGGGTCTTGCCGTAGAGCTCGATGCCTTCCCAGCGGGAGCGTTCCCACCGTCCCGCCACCAACGCCGCGTGCGCCTGGGGGACGTTGCGCGCCTGGGCGAGGATCAGCGCCAGGGTGTGCTCGGCCGCGGAGATCACGTTGGATTGGGGGGCGTTGACGACCAGGACCCCGCGCCGGGTGGCAGCGGTCAGATCCACGTTGTCGAGCCCTATGCCGGCCCGGCCCACCACCACCAGGTCCCCGCCAGCTTCGAGGACCTCGGCGCTGACCTGGGTGGCGCTGCGGATCACCAGCGCCGCTGCTCCTCGCACCGCGTTGAGCAAGCCGGCGGGCGACAGGTCCAGGGCCACGTCGACGGCGTGGCCTGCCTCGCGGAGCGCCTCCAAGCCGGGCTCGGCGATGGTCTCGGTCACGAGCACGCGTGCCATGACGGCGATCAGGCGCTCAGTAGCTTGGCTATACGAGTGATCCCTTCGACCATCGGGTCGTCGGCCAAGGCGTAGGAGAACCGCCCGTACCCGGGCGCTCCGAAAGCCTCCCCCGGCACGAAGGCGACCTTGGTCTCCTCGAGCACGATCTCGGCGAGCTCGAGGGTGGTGGCTGGCGTGCGGCCCGCAACCGGACGGCCGAGAACCCCGTCGAAGCTCGGGAACGCGTAGAACGCGCCCTCGGGCTCGGCGCAGGTCACCCCGGGGATCTCGCGCAGCATCGACACGATCACCCGGCGCCGGCGGTCGTAAGTGGCCCGCATCTCTGCCACCGCATCGAGCGGCCCCTCGACAGCGGCCAACGCGGCGCGCTGCGCGACGTTGCAGACGTTGGACGTCGCGTGAGACTGCAGGTTGGCGGCCGCCTTGACCACGTCGGGGGGTCCGATCATCCATCCGACCCGCCAGCCAGTCATGGCATAGGTCTTGGCCACCCCGTTGATGATCACGCAGGTGTCGGCAGATTCGGGCACGAGCACTGGAAGTGATGAAAAGGTCGCCTCCCCGTACACGAGGTGCTCGTAGATCTCGTCGGTGACCACCCAGATGCCGCGCTCGACCGCCCAGCGCCCAATGACCTCCACCTCCTCGGGGCTGTAGACGGCCCCGGTGGGGTTGGAGGGCGACACGAACAGCAGCACCTTGGTCCGCTCGGTTGTCGCCGCCTCCAGCTGTTCGACCGAGACCTTGAAACCGGTCTCACCGGTGGTGGGCAGAGCCACGGTCCTGCCGCCGGCGAGGGCGATGACCTCCGGGTAGGTCGTCCAGTAGGGAGCGGGCACCAGCACCTCCTCGCCGGGGTCGACCAAGGTCGCAAACGCCTCCTCCACCGCCTGCTTGCCCCCGTTGGTCACGAGCACCTGGCTCGCCGCCACCTCGAACCCCGAATCGCGCGCGGTCTTGGCCGCGATCGCGGCCCTGAGCTCCGGCAGCCCGGCCGCCGGAGTGTACTTGTGGTTGCGGGGATCGGCGCAGGCCTCTTGGGCCGCCGCCACGATGTGATCCGGAGTGGGAAAGTCGGGCTCGCCGGCGCCGAAGCCTATGACGTCCTCGCCGGCGGCCTTCATGGCCTTGGCTTTGGCGTCGATCGCGAGGGTGGCCGATTCGGCCACGGCGGAGATGCGTTGGGAGATCCTTGCCAGCTGTGAGATGCGAGCCATCCCTGCCATGCTGGCACAGTGACAAACCCTCCGGTTGCCGATATCCGCATCCCCAACGAGCTTCTCCCCGCAGACGGCCGCTTCGGCTGCGGGCCCTCCAAGGTCCGCCCTGAGGCACTGTCCGCGCTCGCCAACACAGGGGCATCGCTCATGGGTACCAGCCACCGCCAGGCCCCTGTCAAGGACCTGGTTCATCGGCTGCGCTCGGGGATTGCCGAGCTGTTCGCGCTTCCCGACGGCTACGAGGTGGTGCTGGGCAACGGGGGGTCCACTGCGTTCTGGGACATCGCCACGTTCTCGCTCATCGAGGAGCGGAGCGAGCACCTGACCTTCGGGGAGTTCTCGACCAAGTTCGCACAAGCAGCTGCGGCGGCGCCCCACCTCCTGGAGCCTCGGGTGATCGAAGCAATGCCCGGCACGAGGCCCTCTGCGGTACCTGACCCTGAGGTGGACCTCTATGCGCTAACCCATAACGAGACCTCCACCGGGGTGATGATGGACCTGGTGCGCCCAGACGGCGGCGCCGGCGCGCTCGTCGCTGTGGACGCCACCTCCGGCGCCGGCGGCCTGCGCTTCGACCCGACCCAGGTCGACGCCTACTACTTCGCGCCCCAAAAGGGCTTCGCCTCCGACGGGGGACTGTGGATC
This sequence comes from Acidimicrobiales bacterium, assembly GCA_050996645.1. Taxonomy (GTDB): domain Bacteria; phylum Actinomycetota; class Acidimicrobiia; order Acidimicrobiales; family Palsa-688; genus JBPCRR01. The sequence goes on from JBPCRR010000046.1 coordinate 4,734, forward strand.
GCCGAGCTGTCGCCGGCCGCAATCGAGCGAGTGGCCCGGATCCACGACTCGGGTCGGTGGATACCTGCGTCGATGGACCTTTCCATCGCAATCGAGCAGGGCCGGCTCGACCAGACCTACAACACCCCCGCTGTGGCCACCTTGTTCCTCATGGTGGATCAGCTCGAGTGGCTCCTCGCCAACGGCGGGATGGACTTCGCGGCAGGGCGCTGCGAACAGTCTGCGGCCACCTTGTACGGCTGGGCGGAGTCGGTGGGCTACGCCACCCCCTTTGTGGCCAAGCCCGACGAACGAAGCAACGTGGTGGGCACCATCGACTTCGACGACTCGGTGCCCGCTGCGACGATCGCCAAGGTGCTGCGTGCCAACGGCATCGTGGACACCGAGCCCTACCGCAAGCTCGGGCGCAACCAGCTACGGATAGGCATGTTCCCGGCCGTGGAGCCTTCCGACGTCGAGGCGCTCACCAACTGCATCGGCTACGTGGTCCAAGCGTTGTAACACCTGGTCTCCAATTGGCCCAGCATCACTCGCTGCCACGGCTGCGGGCGATGTCTCCGTCCACTCACCCGTCGATGAGACGGGTCGGCGTGACGCGACCACCGGCGGCGGCGAGGAGCGGCGGATTCGCATCCGCTACGGCAAGGCAGAGCTCCGCTCCGAGATGCTCCGCCGCAGCGAGCGCTTCGAGAGACATGAGGTTGAGCCGGATGCCGTCGTCGATCAGTCGCGCCATCGGCCACGCCAACTCACGGAGCGAAATCAGCCCGATCGAGGTGGGCAAGCTTGTTATCGCCTCGATCGCCGCGGCAGCCACCGAGGGATCGGAACTCCCAATAGCTCGCGAGAAGGCGCCTATCACGCTCCGGTCGCCGATCGAACGGCAGAGGCGGTGATACCAAAGGCCGGTGGTGAAGACCTGAGCACCCTGAGGGCGCAACTGGCGAGGCTCGTCGTCGAGGACGATACGCAGCAGAAGGTGATCGTCGACGACGACCGACTGTCCCCTCACGCGAGATCGGGTTCTTCGGCGGCCACCGCTCCCGCCAGTGCAGGATAGCCCCCGGCGTCGTCGATGGCCGTTCGCAAGAGCCCTCGCAGACCGCCACGGCCGGCTGGCACGATGAGCAGGGCGTTGCCGAGGTCTGCGATCTCGACCGTTCCGCCCTCGCCTAGGTTCCATCGCCGGCGCGCTTGTGCGGGAAGGGCCATCTGCCCCCGATCGGAGACTCTGAACTCTTCGATGGTCACCACCCGCAGTGTACCCTGTTAACCAGGCGTGACTACAAAGGTGCCTTGTAAACCGAATCGATAACCGTAGGCCGCCCGCTACGGTTGTCCCCCAGGCCGACCGAAGGGGAGAACGAACCATGAGCGAATCCGACCCGAGCCGCGCCGAGCCCATGGAGGGCGACCAACCGTCAACCGGCGACCAACTCCCTCCCGCGCCGCCTCCACCGTCGTGGGGGCCGGGGCCGCCGGGCGTGTGGGCGGCTCCCCCCCCCGGTATGTACTTCGATCCGGCGAGCGGCCTGAATCTCCCCGAAGGGGTGCAGCTTGCCAGCGTCGGCCGCCGCATCGGCGCCTACTTCCTGGCCATTCCGCTGTCGATAGCCACCCTCGGGATCGGCTACGTGATCTGGGGGCTGGTCGTGTGGGGGCGCGGACAGACACCTGCGCTGCAGGTGCTCGGGATGCGGTGCTGGGAGCCCGAAGCTGCGCGGGTGCCGGGCTGGTGGCGGATGGCGCTGCGCGAGGTCGTGGGGCGCATCGTCGAGAGTCTGCTGAGCGTGATCACGATGCTGGTGTCGTTCATCCTCATGCTCACCAACAAGGAGCGGAAGTCGCTGCACGACATGGTCGCCGGCACCGTCGTGCTCCACGACCCGGCGAAGATTCTGGCGAACCGACACCGCTGAGTTCTGTTCTCCGCGCGGTGGCGCCTGCGATTTCTCAGTCCCATGTGACGGCGTCCCTCTCGAAAGCGTCCGGCACCGGGACCCGCACGACGCAGAACAACAGGCCCGCAGGGTCCTGCATGACCCACCAGTTCTTGATCTGCTCCACCCTGGTGGCGCCAAGCGCCTCCAGCCGGAGCACTTCGGCCTCCACGTCGTCGGTCTCGATGTCGAGGTGGACGCGCGCCGGCGCCCCCACTCGCTGGACGTAGAACTGGAAGCCGGGGATGACCTCCCCGAAGTCCGCGTAATCGGGGTCCGGATCCGCTGTGTCGGCCTCATGGGAGCGGCCGAGGGCGCCCTCCCAAAACCCGGTTTCTACGGCGAAGTGCTCGGCTGGCACGTCGACCAACGCGGCGACAAGGCGGCTGCGGTGCATGGCACAGCATCGCGCAACGGTTTCTCAGCCGACCAGGGAAGCCACGTCTGCGCGCTCAGGCGGCCCGTCGAAGACCACCGCGCCGTCGCGTAGCGCCAAGCAGCGGTCGGCCTTGGTGACGTACTCGAGTTGGTGAGTGGCCACCACGACGGTGGCCCCAGAGGCCGCAGCGTCGTCCATCAGGTCGATGAACGCATCCCTCCCCGAAGGATCCAACCCAACAAACGGCTCGTCGACGATCAGCACCCTGAACGGGCGCACCAGCGCAAGGACAATGGCGGTCTTCTGTCGCAGCCCCCGGGAAAACCTCGATGGCAGGTCGTCAGCGCGCGCGGCCAGACCCAGGTCGGACAGCATGGCTACCGCCCGCTCCTCCCAGCCCTGCGCCCCGTGCAGGCGGCTGGTGTACTCGACGTGCTCGAGGACCGACAGGTCGTCGTAGAGCACCGGGGTGTCGGGGAGGTAAGACAGCTCGGCCCGCGCGGCGAACGAGCCGGCCGAGTGTCCGAGGACCTCGACGGACCCCGAGGTCATTTCGAGCAGGCCGGCCGCCATTCGCAGCAGCGTGGTCTTGCCAGACCCGTTGTGGCCGACGATCACCACCCGCTGGCCCTCGGGTACGACGAGGTCGAGCGGCGCCAGCGCCACCAGGTCGCCGTAGGCCTTGGTCAGCCCGGCGGCTTGAAGGGCGGGGCGGCCGGATGCGACAGGTGCCATCGAGCGTTCGACGCTACTCGCCGATGTCTCTCAGCAGTCGGCGAAGGCCTGCAGCGAGGTGCACATCTCCGGTCCTCGCACACCGAGACTGCCGATCCTCTGCACAAGGGCCGCCCGGCGGATGCGCTGCAGGTTGTCGAACGAGGCCGCGCACTCCGTCGGGAGCCCCTCCTCCGCGCCGAGACGGACCTCCGTGGGGATCCCCCGGACCGTGCGCGTGACCGGCGCCACCACGATCCCGGTGAGCACCGCCGCCGCCTCGCTGCGCGTGACCACGAGGACCGGCCGGCGCTTATCCTCGGCCTCCGCCCACCAGATCTCGCCCTGGAGCGGCAGCGCTACCACGGCTCCTCCTCGACCAGGAGTCGGGTTGCCTCGTCGAGGCCGGCCAGCTCGTCGTCTCCCTCGGGGACTCGGCGATAGCCCTCGACGATCGCGCGCCCCGTCTGGGTGCGGCGGTAGCGCTCCACGAGTGCCTCTAGTCCGAGGCGGACTGCCTCCGAACGTGTTGCGGCCATCCCCTCGCTCACGAGCGCATCCACGTCGGCGAGCAGAGCCTCATCCACGCGCGTAACTAGTTGTGCCATGCAAGGAGTATAGAGCATCGTCATACGTTCGAGTGATGAGCCACGCTTATGGCGACACGCCACGGCGGGTGGCGCTGGCTTCCTCCATCGCTTCCTTGAACCAAACCTTGGCCCGCTCGCGGTAGCGCACCCACAGCCCGACCGCGGCCACCAGGATGACCACGAGCGGGGTGAGCGCCGTCACGGCGGCAGCGGGGGTGACCCCCGTCCGAGGGTGGCGGCCGGCCAGGACCGGCAACACGCCGGCGGTGGCAATCAGCGGCGGCAGCAGGGTGCGGGTCACGGCCCGGGCGCCGGCGGCTTCGGGGGGCATGAGGGTGTCGGCGCTGGAGAAGGTCGGCGGCGGGCCTTGGATGACGCTCATGGCCGCGCCGGCCACCGCGGCGAGGGCCGCCGGCACCACGATCACGGCGCCGACCGACAGCGCTGGACTGCCGTCGAGGGCCACGGCCGCGCCGAGACCCACGGCCGAGACAAGCACCATCAACACCACGGGGGGCCCCGCATGGCGAAGGAGCAGAACCCCGGCCTCCGCTGGGTACCCCCCGAGGCGGTCGGGGTGGTCGATGTCCTGAGCTAGAGGCTCGACGGCGTCGAGTGCGGCGACGTAGAGGGCGAGCCCAGCGACGATCACGAGCGGCGTGACGCCGCGCCAGGCACCGACCATCGCTGCGCCGGCGATCGCCCCGAGAATCGCTAGGCGTAGGAAGCGGAGGTTGGGAAAGCGCAGGATCCCGTGCCAGCCCCGCCGCCAGACGGGAAAGCGACGCCGGCGGGCGCGGGGCTCCCGGGCGCCATTCGGCCGGGGCAGCACCCACTCAGCCGGAATGCTGCGAGGCAGGCGAACGACGGGTCGCTGGCGGGGCAACTCCTGGGAGAGCTGCCGGCGGAGCACCACAACCGTGCGAAGATCGCGCAAGGTCGCGGCGAAGCGGATCTGGCCCACGAGGGCGGCGCGTCGCTCGGCGGCCTCGATGCCACAGCCCCCGACTAGGGCGAGCCCCGTCGCCGCGGCCGCCAACGGCACGGCGACGCCTGCCACGCCCGCCGCCCGCCACCGCAGGGGCCACATGGCCACGTCGCCGAGGAGCGTGGCCGGGGAGGTGGTGGTCCGAAGCGCCACGTCCGCGCCCGACCACGCGGCCACGACCAAGGCGAGGCCACCGCCCCACCATCGTCCCAGCCGCATTCCCGACACCACGAGGGCAAGACCCAAGCCGCCCAGCACCGCCAGCGCGCCTAGAGCAGCTCCGCAGGCGACCCAGGCGGGGAAGCCGCCGGGAAGACGGCGGAAGGCAAGCAACCCGCCAACCGCCCCCACGCCCGCCCCGACGAGTGCCCCAAAGCGAAGCTGGCGGACCGCCGGCGGGCGTAAGGCGTTGCCCCTGTCGACTGGCGCCATCAGGACGTGGCTGACCTCTGCCGCCTCGATGACGAGCGGCCCGCCACGGCCCCCGCTGCGACGCCCGACTGCCCACGCAGCGGCT
>JBPCRR010000153.1:0-3408 GCA_050996645.1 Acidimicrobiales bacterium
ATATGTTTCGCCCAACCTGGTGAGCAGCGAACGCTCCTCGGAGCGGATCCGCTCCACGAGGCCGGCCGTCGGACCAGGGCGAGCATTGCGAGCGACGCCAGTTGCTCGATGCCAACCCGAGGCCCATGAAGAAGATGACCATCCCGGTGTAGGAGGGTGTCGCACCCAGCGGTAGGGGCCGCGCTCAACGACGGTCTGCTCCGCGTGGTCTCGGACATCCACGGTGAAGAACCGGCCAAGGACGAGGCTCGCCCACTGCCGATGAAGATCCCGACGGCCATCAGCACGCGCCCCAGAACGAACAGTGGCCACCGGCCGGCGGCGGCGATCTCCGCTGTTAGGTCCCCAAATAGGCGCCGGGTTTACCAGCGAAGGCAACACGGGGGCCGCCGAGCCGGCAGCGAGGATTGACGTAACCCGCTGACGGTCCACCACTGCGTAGGCAGAACTCGTCAGCGTGTGGGTGTGTGCCCGAGCCAGGTCTGACCCAACGCAATCCGGCTGACGTCCCTTTGGACTGTCCTAAAGACGATCCGTCGGCCCGGCTCGGACACTTACCCGACACCAACCGGTCGGACGGAGTGACCTCATAGGAGCCTGCCTACACGGGCCCTTCGCTGTCCTGTCCATCGTTCCGATCCGTGCGGTGTCACCCACCCAAGCGAAAGGAACAGATGACAATGACCACTATCGCGCGCACGATCACCGGAGGGGTTGACACACACCTCGACACCCATGTGGCCGCCGCCCTCGATGAACGCGGAGCCCTCCTCGGCGTGGAGAGTTTCACGACGACGTCAGCGGGGTACCAGGCCCTGCTGGATTGGCTGGAGTCCTTCGGGACAGTCGAACTCGTCGGCGTCGAAGGAACCGGCAGCTACGGGGCCGGGCTCACCCGGCACCTCCATGGTCGCGGCGTGGCGGTCGTCGAAGTCGACCGGCCCAACCGCCAGCGCCGCCGACGCAAGGGCAAGTCGGACCCCCAAGACGCCATCTCTGCCGCCCGGGGCGCCCAAGGTGGAGATGCCAACGGATCGGCCAAGACCAGGGACGGAAATGTCGAGGCCATGCGGGTTTTACGCGTCGCCCGCTCCTCGGCTCGGCGCAGCCGGACCCAGGCCCTCAACCAGATCCGCAGCCTCGTCTCGACCGCCCCAGACGAACTGCGCGCAGAGCTGCGCAACCTCTCCATCTACAGGGTCCTCGAGCTGGCCAGCGCCTACCGTCACACCGCAAGGACCGACGTGATCACGGTGACGAAGCTGACGCTGCGCACGTTGGCGCGTCGGGCCCTCTCGCTCGAAGGAGAGATCAAAGAGATCGACCGGCTACTCAAGGTCCTCGTCGCTGAGACCGCCCCCGAGCTCAACGCCATCAACGGGGTGGGCACCGACGTGGCCTCAGCCCTCCTTGTTGCCGCCGGTGACAACCCCGAGCGCCTCAAGAACGAGGCCACCTTCGCCAAGCTCTGCGGGGTGGCACCCCTCGACGCCTCTAGTGGCAAGAACGAACGCCATCGCCTCAACCACGGTGGGGATCGCCAGGCGAACTCCGCCCTTTGGCACATCGTGTTCACCCGCATGGTGTGCGACCCGCGAACCAAGCACTACATCGAGCGGCGGATGAAGGACGGCAAGACCAAGAAAGAGGCCATCCGATGCCTCATTGGGCGAGTATGGGTGGGCGGGTCGTGGTGGCCTGCTCGTCGGGAACGGCGAGGGACGGCCTCGATGTCTTGCCATCCGATGGCCTGTTTGAGTTGGTCGCCCTCGCCGTTGTCGGGACCGCGTGATCGGCACAAGAGACCTGCCCCTTCGAGGGCCGAACAATGAGGCTCCGATGGTCGGACCCGACTCCGCTGGCGATGTCACACCTTGGAGGTGGCAGCGTGTTTGGTGGATGGGACTGGGGTTCAACGCATCACGCGGTGTGTGTCATCGACGATGACGGCGCCGTGCTTCGCAGCTGGTTTGTCGCTCATCGGCAAGAAGAACTGGACCGGCTGTTCACGCAGATCGCCAAGATCGCGCCGTCGGTGCCTATGGCGATCGAACGCGGCGAGGGCCTGGTGGTCGACATGATCGGCGGCGCCGGCCATCCGGTGATCGCCATCGACCCTGCCGGGTTCAAGGCGGCTCGGCCTCGTTGGGGATCAGGGCGAGCGAAGTCCGACCTGGGCGACGCTTACATGCTGGCGGACTATGCCCGCACCGATGGTCACCGGTTCCGCCGAGTGGAGCCTGTTGCCAAGGCCACCCGGGACCTGGCCGTGCTCGTCCGTGCCCGCGTAGCGCTGGTCGAGGCCCGCACTGCAGCATCGAACCAACTGTGGGCCACACTGTCCGAGCACTGGCCGGGCGCCGCCGGCCTGTTCCAGAAACTGATCTCGCCGATCGCGTTGGCGTTCCTCGATGACTACCCGACGCCCGAATCCACCGCCCACCTCGGCGAAGGACGCATGGCGCAGTTCTGTCGGCGCCATGCCTATCGAGGCGGGAAATCACCGGCCTACCTCCTCGATCGGCTCCGAGCCGCGCCAGGCGTGCCCGATCCGATCGCCGCAGCCGTCCTCGCGGCCATCGTCGCTTCGTCCGTCGCCCAGATCCGACTGCTGAACACCCAGATCGCCGTCCTCGAGCACCAAGCAGCCGTCGCCCTTGCAGCGCACCCCAAAGCAGCCTTGCTCGAACCACTGCCCCGAGTGGCCCAGGTCAGCCTGGCCCAGCTGGTCGCTGAGCTCGGTCCCCTTCTCGACCGCTGCGACAGTGCCGAACAGGTCGCCGCTGCCTGCGGTGTCACTCCGATTACCCGGGAGTCGGGAAAGACCCGCACCGTCGGTTTCCGCTACGCGGCCTCCAAGCCGGCCCGGGTGGCCATCACCGGCTTCGCCGACAACTCCCGGCACTCCTCGGCGTGGGCCGCTAACCGCTACAGCCAAGCCCGATCCCGCGGCGCCCGACACCCCCACGCCGTCCGCATCGTGGCTCGCGGCTGGATCCGTGTCATCTGGGCGTGCTGGCACTCCGGCATCGCCTACCAACCGTCACGACACAGCGGAGAGCAGCTCGCCACCCACGCGACTTGACCTAGAGAACTTAAACGCTACGTGGCCCGGGAGGTCTTCGCACAGCTCCCGATGTCAGAACTCGCCCTTGACAATCCATAGGAGAATCGATCGGGGACGCCCTGCGGGTTGCGATACTGGGACGCTCCAAGCGAGCATTCTGGGGCGCGCCGCACGACTGTCCCGGTGCCCCTCGTCGTGCCCGGGTCTGTGCTCTAACTTGTCGCCGTGGAGCAAGGGCGAGCTTCGTGGACGGCCCGCTGGGTAGCGTCGCAACGAGCCGGGCTGCACGACCAGCGACCAGCAAAGGGTGATGCGGCCGCAGAGCTTCGTCTCTACCAGGA
>JBPCRR010000185.1:0-4408 GCA_050996645.1 Acidimicrobiales bacterium
CTCGCCTCGCTGTGGGAAGGCATGGAGGTGTTCCCGGCCCCAGGCGCCGAGGTCGAGCCCCAACCGCTGGCCGCGCTCGCAACAGAGACCTTGGGGATCGCCCCCGACGTGTTTGGGCTGGTCGACCACGCCCCTATCGCCGACGAGTGGGAGCGCACCGGCGGCCGGGTGTCCATCGTCGCCGGCCTCCTCCGCCAGCTCGGGGTTGGGTAGGACGCTGGGCTGGCTAGCACGCGCCGGCCGACCAGTGGCGGGGTCACAGCTCCGGGGTCAAGCCGTAGTGAAGGTCCACTTGGCGAAGCACCCAGCCGAAGCGCAGCAGTCCCTCCACCACCGCCGAATCGAAGCCGACCTCGCGTGCCTCCTCCTCGTGCACCACGGCTTCGACGAACCCGTCCCATACCGGCTCGGGGAGTGCCCGGATCGCCGCAAAGTTCCTCCTCGTGGCTTTGACCACCCGGGTCGCGAGATCCCGGGGAGCCTGCCCGTGGCGGTTCAAGGCTGGGAGCGTCCCGAGGATGGATAGTCCCCTGCCGGCGTCGACGCCGTAGGCCGCCGGCGTGGCCTCCACGGCCACGTGCGCGAGATAGCCCCGGGTGGTGACGCGCACCCCGGCAGCGGGAGTGAGCGCCCGAAGCGGGCGGGCGAGGCGGTCAAGATAGTCGAGCGCCACTGAGGTCGTCAGCTCGCTCAACGCCGAGACCCCCCCGAGCCGGGCCTCGACGTCCGCGGCCAGAGCGAGCGCTCGGCGGCGGTCGCTGTCGAGCTCGCCGGTCAGCCCGCGGGCTCCTGGCCGCGTTGGCGCCAGGTGGCATCGCGCGGCCTGTCGAAGGCCACGTCGATGGGCTCGCCGCGGATGGCCGCGAAGGCCTGGACACGCCAGCGGTCGGCTCCCGCGAGCGGTGACGGCAGCGCGTCCTCGGCGAACCACCCGACGTCGCGGCACTCGAGCGGGTGGGCCACCAGGTCGCCTCCGACCGCCCGGCAGTGGAACACCACCGAATAGAACGGCATGGTCCGCGCGCCCAGCCTCATCCCGTCGAAGATGGCCAGGACCCGCACCGGCTCCACCTCGATGCCGGTCTCCTCGAGCACCTCCTTGGCCGCCACCTCCGCCGGCGAGTAGCCGATGTCGGCCCAGCCCGTCGGGTAGAGCCACACCCCGGAGTCCCCGCGCTGGATGAGCAGGATCTCGCCTTTGTCGTTGCCCACCACGGCGCCGATCGCCACCTTGGGGGTGACGTAGCCCGCGACGCCCTCGCCGACGCTGCCGAGCCATCCCTCGACCATCTCGTCGCGGTCCCACATCCCCCCGTCGTGACCGGCGGCGACGCGGATGTCGGCCGCGACCTTGAGGACCTCCTCGAACCTCTCGCGCTCGTAGAGGTTGTCGGTGAAGCCGAGCCCGGTGCGGGCGATGCCTGCGAGCGCTTCGCTCCAGCGGATCAGGTCGAGGTCGCTCACCGAGGGCCCGTCCATGACCATCAAGGTAACGCCCGCCGGCGCCGGGCGCGTCCGGGCCCGAGGGGCCGCGGGTAAGCGGGCTACAAGACCCGCAACAGCTCGCGCGCTGCGATCTGCACCGGGTCCCACACCGAGGAGAACGGCGGTGCGTAGCCCAGGTCCAGCGACAACAGGTCCTCGGCGTCCATCCCCGCGCTAAGGGCGGTGGCTATGACGTCGATCCGCTTCGCAGCGCCAGGACCGCCCACGATCTGGCCCCCGAGGAGCCGGCCGCTGCCCTTCTCGGCGAGAAGCTTGACGCTCATGCCAGTGGCGTCGGGCATGTACCCGGCCGCGGTGGTCGTCTCGATCCTGCCGACGACGAAGCCAAACCCGGCGGCCGCGGCCTCGGTCTCCGACAGCCCGGTGCGGCCGACCTCGGTGCCGCACAGCCGGGTGACGGCGGTCCCGGTGACTCCTGGGAAGGTGGCGTACCCGCCGGAGATGTTGATGCCGGCTACCCTGCCGGCCTTGTTGGCCACCGTGCCGAGCGCGACGTAGGTCTCCTGGCCCGACACCAGGTTGGTGGTTGAACAGCAGTCTCCCGCTGCCCAAACGCCCTCGGCCGAGGTCTGCTGGCGGCGATTCACCTTGAGCGCCCCCCGCAGGCCCGTCTCGAGCCCGGCGGAGGCCGCCAGCTCGGAGTTCGGGGCGACGCCGAGGCCGAGGACTACCAGGTCCGCGGGAATGGCCCCTGCGCTCGTGTGGACCTCGCCGGGATCCACCGCTTCGAGGCTCGTGTCGAGGCGCAGGTCGATGCCGTGCGCGCGCATCGCCCGGCTGACGAGCGCTCCCATGTCGGGGTCCAGGGTTCCCATGACCTCTGGCTCGCGCTCGACGACGGTCACCGATGCGCCCCGGAGCAGCCAAGCCTCGGCGAGCTCGAGTCCGATGTAGCCACTGCCCACCACCACCACGTGGTCGGGACGGCGGTTGCGCACGTCGTTCAGCAGCCCGGCGGCGTCGGCGAGGGTCTGCACCCCGTGGACGTGCGGGCCGTCGAGACCCGGAATGTCGGGCCTGACGGGTCGCGCCCCGGTCGCGACGTGGAGCTGGTCGAAACCTAGCTTGAACATCCTCTCGTGGGCCAGGCTGCGCACCTCCACGGTGCGGGCCTCGAGGTCGATCTCGGTTGCCTCGTGCTCCATTCGCACGTCTATCCGCATGGCCCGGAACTCCTCCGGCCGCCGGGCCACGAGGTCTTCCAGGCCGTGCACGGAACCCCCCACCACGTAGGGGATCCCGCAGGCCGAGTAGCTGGTCCACTTGCCCTGCTCGATGGCGACGATCTCGGTGTCGGGCTGGCGCCGCCGGACGAGGCTCGCGGCGGACATCCCCGCGCCGTCACCTCCGATCACAACCAGGCGCTGTCCCACCCGCGAGAGCCTAAGGGCTGGACGCCTGCGTCGCCTCCGCCGGCGCCGGGTCCAGGAGGTCGACGAACCTCGACGGCGCGTGGGGCCCGACGATCAGCTGCTCCAAGACGCCGGTCCCGACAGCTACCGAGCCGTCGGGGCGGTGCTCTGTCGCCGAGACGATGGCCTGGATGTGCAGGTTGGGGGGCAGATACCCCAACGAACCCCCGCCCGCCGCGTCGGTGACGAGCTCGTCGTATCCCACTGCCATGCCGCCCTTGTAAGCACCGTGGCCCCACTCGGGATGCCCGTAGCCGATCCCCTGCATGTAGAACTGCCGCTGCACCTCCAAGTCGATGGTGCTGTGCGCCCCGCCATCGTGGTCGAAGCGGAGCACCGCCGAGGTGGCGTGGCGAGAGCCGGGCGCAAACCGGAGCGTCGAGGAGCACCCCGACATCGGCAGCGACGGCGCGTCGCCGTCGGGGCAGATCCGGGCGTGGGTGTTCCAGGCGCCCCCCGAGGCGTCCTCGTTGACGTGGTAGAGCGTCGCGTGGTCCTCGAAGCTGAGCGGCGCCCACAGCCAGTAGAACTGCGGAACCATGGCCGGGACCGCCGCCTGGGGGTCGGGCGCACCGACGGGCCTCACGCCCCAGGAGCGGTCCCTCGTACCCCACACGGCCTGGCCCGCGAGGTCGATCGGGCTGCCGCCCACCGAGACCTGTCCCGACCAGCGCACCGCCTGGGTCATGCGCGTCACGTCCATCAGCACGCGGGTGCCGTTGCGCCACGTGAAGCGCGGCTCCTCGACCGGCGCGCTGCGCGCGCACACCTCGAGGTCGCATCCGATGCCGTATTCGTTGGCGCCGACCACAAGGCGCAGGCGCCGCAGCGGCTCGATGATCTCGAGACGGATGGGGCCGACAGAGGTATCGAGGCGTTCACCACCTGTGACCCGCGAGGCGTGGAGGTTGTATTGACGGCCTTCGGCCAACACCGAGAACGCTGCGTCCATGATGCCGAGATGGGGATACACGCCCAGTGCCGCGGCGAAGAACACTTCCCCACCTCTGGTGTAGCCGTTGAAGAAGTACCTGTCGTAGAAGTTGCGGTCCGTCCCCGCGTACGCGATCGGCTCCGCCGTCTGGTGGAGCGGGTATTCGTCGCCCTTGGTGAGCATCACCTGAAGCTACCCGGCGGCGCGGGCGTGGGAGGATGGAGGGATGGCTGACCCCGGGCCTCACCCTGGCCCGTTGGTGCGCATGGACTGCCGCCACTACCTCCAGCGCAGCATCTCCAGCGGCGAGGTGCTGCGCCGCTGCCGTGTCTCGGCGGCCAGCGAGGACCCCTTCGAATGTCCCGAAGGCTGCCTGTTCTTCGAGGACAGGGCGGTGTCGGGCGCGGGCTGGACCCAGGCGTCGACGGCGCCGATGAGCAACACCGCTGACGGGCTGCTCGGACTGCAGGCCAAACAGAAGAAGCGGAAGGGAAAGAAGAAGCGTTAGATCAACGCCGGTGGCGGCGCTTGTGTTCGAAGGCCTTCGCAGCTCCCC
>JBPCRR010000279.1:0-3996 GCA_050996645.1 Acidimicrobiales bacterium
GCGCGGAAGTGGCTGGCGCCCGGCTGTGCGCCGGCGGCCCCTGCGGCAACCGGGGCCACCATGAGCGCTCCGAGGCCGAAGGCGGCACCTACCGCTACTGCGCGTCCAGCTACTGCGCGTCCGAACATCTGTGTCCTCGTTCCTTGTCGTCGATGAGGTTCCTGCGACGACTCCGTGGTCCCCCACTATCTTCGGTCCTGGCGCCGCACCGTCGACTGTACCCCAAGCGGCTGCCCCCTGACGCACCTGGCAGACCGGAGCGGGTTCGCCATAGGCTCCGGCGCCGTGGCCACCCTGGTGTTGCTTCGTCACGGCCAAAGCACGTGGAATGCCGAGGGTCGCTTCACCGGTTGGTGGGACGTCGGCCTAACAGACGCCGGGGTATCCGAGGCGCGCGCCGCGGGTGCCTTGATGCGCTCCGAGGGCATCGACGTCGACGTGGCCCACACGTCGGTTCTCCGACGCAGCGTCGTCACCTCGGACCTGGTTTTGGAGGAGACCGGCCGGCAGTGGGTTCCGGTGCGCCGACACTGGCGGCTCAACGAGCGCCATTACGGGGCCTTGACAGGGCTCGACAAGGCCGAGACCAAGGACAGGCATGGCGAGGAGCAGTTCACGGCCTGGCGCCGCAGTTTCTCCACGCGTCCTCCACCGATGGAGCGCGGACACCCCTTCGACGTCTCGTCCGATCCCCGATACGCCCGGCTGGCCCCCGGCGTGGTCCCCTCGACGGAGTGCCTGGCCGACGTGGTCGCCCGCATGCTCCCTTACTGGTACGACGCGATCGCACCGGATCTACTCGCTGGCCGGACCGTGCTGGTGACTGCCCACGGCAACAGCCTGCGGGCGCTCATGAAACACCTGGAGGCCATCTCCGACGAGGACATCACCGCCCTCGAGATCCCCACCGGGGTACCCATCGTCCACGAGCTCGGTGAGCACCTCGAGCGACTCGGTAAGCGGGAACTGGGCGACCCAGAGGCCATCGCTGCGGCCGCCGACGCCGTCCGCCGCCAAGGCGATCGCTGAGCCCGGGGCCAATCCGGGGGACCATAGGATCGGTCATGACTACGCCCGCCGGTGAGGCCACCCCGTCGGCGCTGCGGGACCGCCGGGATGCGCTGCTCGCCGGCCTGTCGGCGAGGTCCCGCCCCGCGGTGGGTCTGGCCGATGCGGGTCCGGCTGACGCCGTCGCCGCCGCGGGTGAGTTCTGCCGACGTTACGCCGCAAGCGTCGACGAGTGGCTGAGCGAACTTCTCGAGCGGGCAACCTCGGGCGACGAGCGCGACGTGGCACTCCTGGCCGTCGGTGGCCACGGGCGCGGTGAGCTGGCCCCGGGAAGCGACCTCGACTTGGTCCTCGTGCACGACCGCAGGGGCAGGATCACCGGTGTCGCTGAAGCGCTCTGGTACCCGATCTGGGACGAGGGGGTGGCCCTCGACCACAGCGTGAGGACATTGAAGGAGCTGGGCCGGACCATGGACAGCGACTTCAAGGTCGCGCTCGGTTTGCTCGAGGCTCGGCTCGTCGCAGGCGACCAAGCCCTCTCGGAGAAGGTGTCTCGGCGGGTGATCGACCAGTGGTCGACCCGCGCCCCGCGGTGGCTGCCGCTTCTCGACGAGGCGGTCCAGGAACGCCACGCGGCGCAAGGCGACGTCGCCTTCCTCTTGGAGCCGGACCTCAAAGAGGCCCGCGGCGGCCTGCGCGACCGGCACCAACTCGCCGCCCTGGGGCGGGTGAGCGCGGTTCTCGGCGGAGTCCTGGCCGATCCGATGGTCGCCGAGGCCGGGGAATTGCTGACCGCAGTTCGCGTCGCGCTCCAGGGCACCACCGGCAAGGCGAACAACCGGCTGCTGCTCCAGGACCAGGACTCCGTGGCTGGCGCGCTCGCGTTCGGCGACGCGGATGCCTTGATGGGTGCGGTGTCCGGCGCCGGCAGGACCATCGCCTGGGCAAGCGACGACGGATGGCGGCGGGTCCGCTCGTGGCTGGCGGGCCCGCGAGGCCGAGCCGCCTCCCCGGACCGGCCACTCGAGGTCGGACTCGTCCTGCGCGACGGCGAGGTCACCCTCGCCGGGGATGCGCCGGTCGGCTCGGACGTGACGCTCCCAATGCGCGCGGCTGCCGCCTCCGCTGAGCTCGACCGACCCCTCGCCCGCACGGCCCTGCAACGGATGCGCGAGGCCTCCCCAACGTCTGTGGGCGTCTGGCCGCCAGGTCTGCAACGAGCGCTCCTGCGGGTCCTCGCCGCGGGGAGCGCCGGCGTCGGGGCGATCGAGGCGCTGGACCAGCACGACCTGTGGGTGAGGCTGCTCCCGGAGTGGGAGCCGGTACGGAACCGGCCGCAGCGCAACGCCTACCACCGCTTCACGGTGGACCGGCACCTGCTCGAGACAGCGGCCAACGCTTCGAGGTTGCTGCGGAGGGTCTCGCGGCCCGACCTCCTGCTTCTCGGCGCACTGCTGCACGACATTGGGAAAGGGCGCGGCGGCGATCACACCGAGATCGGCATGTCCCTGGTCGCCGCACTCGGTCCCAGGATGGGCTTGAGCGACCAGGACACGTCAATCCTCGTGGACCTGGTCCGCCACCACCTCCTGCTGCCCGACGTCGCAACGCGCCGCGACCTCGACGACCCTGAAACGGCACTCGGCGTCTCCAAGGCGGTCCACGACCTTCTCACCCTGGAGCTGCTAGCTGCCCTCACCGAAGCCGACAGCCTTGCCACCGGCCCCGCCGCGTGGGGACCTTGGAAGGCCGGGCTGGTGGCACGGTTGGTCGAGCTCGTCGGCCGCCACCTCGCCGGCCACTCGCCGCCGCTGCGGCCACCCTCGCTCACCGAGGAACAGCGCACCCTGGCCGCCGCTGGGCGCCTGGAGGTGGTCGGCGCGGGCGGCCACGTGACGGTCGTGGCGCCGGATCGCGATGGTCTCCTTGCCACCGTGGCCGGTGTGCTGACCCTGTCGGGGGCCACGGTCCTCTCCGCCTCAACCCGGTCCGTTGGAGCGGAGGAAGCGGGGGGCGGCATGGCGGTCCTCGTCTTCGACGTGGCTCCAGCGTTCGACGTGCTCCCCCCCTGGGAGGACGTCCGCCGGGCGTTGGAGGAGGCCCTCAACGGTCGCCTGCCTCTCGACCGGGGACTGGCCGAGCGCGACGAGCACTACGCGCGCCAGCGCCGTGCCAGCGCCGCACACACGCAGGGCATCAGCGTGATCTTCGACCACGAAGCGTCCGGTTCGGCAACGGTCATCGAGGTCCGCGCTCCGGACCAGGGTGCTGTGTTGTACCGCATCGCCCGGGCGTTGACGGGCTGCGGGCTGACCATCACCGCGGCACGCATCAGCACCCTCGGCGCTGAGGTGGTCGACGCCTTCTACGTCCGCGGGTCCGATGGCGACAAGTTGGCGGCGGACGACCCTGGCCTTCGCCGCGAGATCGAGGCCGCCGTGGCCGCTGCGCTCCGCTGAGCCTCACACCTCCCATCCCAGGCGGCGGTTTGTTCACAAACCCGAAACGTTCGAGACAAGACCACGAAACACGGCTTCCTTAGCCTCTCTCGCCAGCGGACCGGGTCCCACCGGCCGCATGTCCAAGGAGGACCTCTTGCTCGGACACGAAATGATCTCGGCTCTGCACGCCGTCGCCAACACCTGTACCAACACCAGCGCGCCGACGGACTGCCAACCGGGCTGGCTCGATACCGGGACCAACTCTTGGCAGCTAACAGCCGCCACCTTCGTGGGTCTGATGAGCGTGCCCGGCCTGGCCCTGCTCTACGCCGGCCTGGTGCCGAAGAAGTGGGTCGTCAACACCATGTTCATGGCGTTCTCCGGCTTCTCGGCCGTGCTCATCGTGTGGGTGCTGTGGGGCTACAAGATGGGCTTCGGGTCGCCGATCGGCGGCGGGAGCGCGAACACCTACGGCTACCACTACGGCAGCAACTTCTTCAAGAACTTCTTCGAGAACTTCGTCGGGCATCCCGAGACGTCGCTGCGT
>JBPCRR010000281.1:0-8371 GCA_050996645.1 Acidimicrobiales bacterium
AGATTAGCCGCTGCGAACGGGGTACCCGGCCCGGGTCGGTCGGCCGGCTCTCAAGCGACGTCGCTGCGCCGACGGCGCAGGCATGCCGGGCCCAACAGCACCCGTAGCTCGGCCAGCAAGCCGTTGGAGGCGTCGACGTTGTACTGCGTCGCCAGCCGGATGCACTTCGTCCCGACGTGGAGCAGAACCGGGGAGGGCCCGGAGTGCTCGACGAGGAGCCGCTTGAGGGAGTCCACTCGCTCGTCAGTGAGCGAGGTCACGGGAAGCTCTATCTGCAGGGGGTCTGCTCCGTCTGCCGCGAGCTCGACGCGCTTGAGCTCCATGCAGATGACCTTGGGCTGCTCGTCGCGCAGGTCGAGACGGCCCTTCACACAGACGACAGAGTCGTCGGCAAGCAGGTGCCCGACCTCGATCATGGTGCGGGGGAACACCCACACCTCAATCGTCGACTGGAGGTCCTCGAGGATAAACGTGGCCATCAGGTCGCCGCGCTTGGTGTACTTGCGCACCAGGTTGGTCACGACCCCTCCGACCCAGCGCAACTCGCCCTGGCCGCCGTAGCCAGCCGGGATGCCGGCCGCCTGATCGCGCAGGTCGGCGATGCTGACGTCGGTGTGGCGGGCCAATGCCGCTTCGGCACCGAGGAGAGGGTGGTCGCTGATGTAGAGCCCGAGCATCTCTTTCTCGAAGGCGAGCCGCGTCGACTTGTCGAACTCGCGATCGGGTATCGGCAAGCGCGCGTCGTCGAAGACCGCCGGGCCGCCCCCGTCGCTGAGGTCGCCGAAGAGGCTCATCACTCCCTGCTCGCGCTCGCGCCGCCGTGCCAGGGTGCGGTCCACGATCTGCTCGAAGACCAGGCACAGGCCCTGACGGGGATGGCCGAGGGAGTCGAAGGCTCCGGCCTTGATGAGCGACTCCATGGTCCGCTTGTTGAGTACCACCGGGTCGACCCGCGCGCAGAAGTCGTAGAGGTCCACAAAGGCCCCGTTGGCCGACCGCTCGGCCACTATCCGCTCGACCAGGCCCTCCCCCACGTTGCGGATCGCCGCCATGCCGAACGGGATCGCCCCCTTGGCCCCAGAGCCGCCGCCGCGCAGGGCGGCGAACTCCCCCAGGGAGAGGTTGATGTCGGGCACCAGCACCTCGATGCCGAGCGACCGGCACTCCGCGAGGTACACCGCTGTCCTGTCCTTGTCGTCCTTGACGCTGGTGAGCAGCGCGGCGAGGTACTCGGCGGGGTGGTGCGCCTTCAGCCAAGCGGTCTGGTAGCTGACGAAGCCGTAGCCGTAGGAGTGGCTCTTGTTGAATGCGTAGTCGGCGAAGGGCTCGATCAGATCGAAGAGCATCTTGCCGACCTGGGTGCTGTAACCGTTGCGCTCGCAGCCGGCGACGAACTTCTGGCGCTCCAGGGCCATGATCTCGCGAACCTTCTTGCCAGCGGCCTTGCGCAGGTTGTCGGCTTCCTCGAGCGAGTAGCCGGCGAACTTCTGCGCGAGACGCATCATCTCTTCCTGGTAGATGCAAAGCCCGTAAGTGTCGCCTAGCACGTCGGCCATGTCGGGGTGCTGGTAGATGACGGGCTTGCGACCGTTCTTGCGATCGGCGTAGTCGTAATGCATGTTGGCCGCCATCGGGCCAGGGCGGTATAGCGCGACCAGCGCGGCGACGTCCTCGAAGCTGGTGGGAGCGAGGGAGCGGACCAGCGCGCGCATGGGTGCGCCTTCCAGCTGGAAGACGCCGATCGAGTCCCCCCTCTGGAGCATCTGGAAGGTCTCGGCGTCGTCGAGGCCAACGTTGTCGATGTCGGGTCGGGTGCCGGTGTTGGCCTCGATCAGGTCGAGGGCTCGCTCGATGACCGAAAGGTTGCGCAGCCCGAGGAAGTCCATCTTCAACAGCCCGAGCTCCTCGACGCCGTGCATCTCGTACTGGGTGACGATCGGGGCGTCCTCAGGATTTCCGCCGGGGTCGGGCTTGCGCTGGATGGGCAGGTATTCGGTGAGCGGCTCCGCGGAGATCACCACAGCCGCGGCGTGGATGCCGTCTTGCCGGCGCAGGCCTTCGAGGCCTTTGGCCACGTCCACCACCTTCGCCACGTCGGGGTCGGCGCGGTACATCTCCCTCAGCTCCGTGGCGACCTTATAGCCGTCGAGGTGCTTGGGGTGCTCCTCGAAGCAGGCCCAAAGCGGCGTGTCGCGGCCCATGACCAGGGGCGGCATCACCTTGGCGATGCGGTCCCCAAGGCCGTAGGGGTAGCCGAGAACCCGCGCCGCATCGCGCACCGCGGCTCGCGCCTTGATCGTGGAAAACGTCACGATCTGCGCCACGTGGTCCCAGCCGTAACGCTCGGTCGCGTAGCGGATCATCTCGGACCGGTAGCGCTCGTCGAAGTCCATGTCGATGTCGGGCATCTGCTTGCGCCCCGGGTTGAGGAACCTCTCGAACAGCAGGTCGTAGCGGATGGGGTCCAGGTCGACTATGCGAAGGCTGTAGGCCACGCAGCACCCCGCAGCGCTGCCGCGGCCGGGTCCCACCCGGATGCCGCGCTCGCGGGCATAGCGGATCAGGTCCCACACGACGAGGAAGTAGTCGGAGAAGCCCATGCTCGAGATGACGCCTAGCTCGGCGTACAGGCGCTCGGAGACCACCGTGGGCAGCGGGGTCCCGTAACGCTCCTCGGCGCCGGCGAACGTCAGGTGCCGCAGGTACTCGTCAGCCGTTGCGAACTCCGGGGGTCGGGGAAAGGAGGGCAGCTGCGGCTGCCCGAACTCGATCTCCACGTCTGCGCGCTCGGCGACCCAAAGCGTGTTGTCGCACGCCTCAGGATGGTCCTTGAACAGGTCGCGCATCTCGGCGGAGGACTTCAGGTAGTGCTGGTCTCCCTCGAACCTGAACCGGTTCGGGTCGTCCATGTTGGAGCCCGTCTGCACACACAGCAATGCGTCGTGGGCGACGGCGTCGCCTTGCGCTGTGTAGTGGCCGTCGTTGGTGGCCAGCAACGGTGCGCCGAGCCGCTTCGCGATCTCGATCAGCTGTGGGTTGGTCTGGCGCTGCGCGGCCAGGCCGTGGTCCTGTAGCTCGACGAAAAGCGAGTCGCGCCCGAAGATGTCCTGGAGCCGCGCCGCCAGCTTGGTGGCCCGCTCCACGTCTCCTTTGAGCAGGGCCTGCAGCACAACCCCGCCCAGGCACCCGGTGGTGGCGATCACCCCGGCGTGGTGGCGCTCGAGCAGCTCCCAGTCGAGGCGGGGCTTGTAGTAGTAGCCCTCCAGGTACGCCGCGCTCGACAGCTTGAGGAGGTTCTTGTAGCCGGCGTTGCTCTCCGCCAAGAGGGTCAGGTGGTAGTAGAGCTTCTCGCCCTCGCCGGCCTCCCCGCCGCCGTCGTCGACGCGGCCGCGACGAAGCGGGCGCTCCCGGCGCGACTCTGCGGCCATGTAGGCCTCGGTGCCGATGATCGGCTTGATCCCTACCCGCCTAGCCTCCTTGTAGAAGTCCAGCACCCCGTACATGTTGCCGTGGTCGGTGATGCCGATCGCCGGCTGGCCGTCCGCCGCCGCCCGGGCGATCACCTCCCCGACGCGCGCCGCCCCGTCCAGCATCGAAAACTCGGTGTGGAGGTGGAGGTGGGTGAACGATGCGCCCACTGCGATCGGCTCCTTGGTATCTGAAAGCGAGTTACAGGTGTGTAATTCCCCCGCCTATCGAGGCTAGCGCCTGCCAAGGGTCGGCTGGTGCTCCAGTGGGGGCCCGCAAAGCGCGCCCGGATCAGGTCGTTACAGGTAGGTGCCCGGCACCGGCCGCTCCTCCGCGGAGCCCGCAGGCAGGCTGCGCCGGCGAAGGTCCTCGAGTTGGGCACGCGCCGCCATCTGCTGGGCGAACAGCGTGGCCTGGATGCCGTGGAAGAGCCCTTCGAGCCAGCCGACCAGTTGTGCCTGGGCGACTCGCAGCTCTCCCTCGCTCGGGATCTCGTCCGGGGCGAACGGCGAGGTCATCCGCACCAACTCCTCGCGCAGGTCTGGGGACAGGCCGTCGGCCAGCTCGGCAACGGAAGTGTCGTAGATCTCCCGCAGCCGGTTACGGCTTCTGTCGTCGAGCGGTGCCTGGCGAACCTCTTCGAGCAGCTGCTTGATCATCGAGCCGATCCTCATCACCTTCGCTGGCTGCTCGACCGTCTCGTTTCCGTTCGGTGCCGGGGCGTCGTCGGCAGAGGGCGGGTCGTGGATGATCACCAGGTTCGGCTGTTGGGGTTCCTCGGAGCTCATACCCCCAGTCTGCCGCCATTCAGCCACACGCCAGGAGAGGAACCCACATCTCCTCGGCCGTGAGGGATCCGTGGCGGCACACCATGGGAGGGCCGCGGTGTCCCCCCGCCTGGTCCTCGGGGTCGAGGTAGGCCACGGGTTGGTGCGCCACGATCGCCACATCGCCCACGCGTGCTCGTGCGACTGCGTCCAGTGAGCCACCGAACCACAATTCCGCCTCGGCCTGCTCGAAGCTGACCACCCACGCCTCGTGCCCATACCGTTCCTCGGCTGCGCGCCGCACCTCCCCGGTCCGACCAGGGCTGGCGTGCAGCCACCGGAAGCGGCCCTCACCGCTGATCAAGGCCACGTCGGCGAGCACACGCAGGTCGAGGGGCTGGGCGCGCTCCCCCACCTCAACCTGGCCGTGGTCGGCGGTGACCGCGAGCGCCGCGCCAGCGGGCAGCACGGAGGCCAGGTCGCCCAGCAACCGGTCCACAGCCGCCAGCTCCGCGTCATAGTGAGCGCCGAACCCCTTGGCGTGGGCGACCCGGTCGATCCCGTCGTAGTAGACGTAGACAAGGTCCTCTCCGGCTTCGAGGAGACGTTGCACGTCCACCGCGATGCTCGACGCGACCGTCCAGCTCACAAGCGGGGCGGCGTCTTGGTGGGCCAAGCTGAACCCGCTGCCGTCGAACTCGGTCCTGCTGACCACAGGAACAGCCCGGCCGCCGAAGGCGGGCTTGGTCTGGAAGGACTCCGGCGGAGCGAACTCCCTGGCGTCGCCGGAGGGGGTCCGCCACCGCAGCACGTTGAGGACCTCGTCACCGGTGGGCCCGGTGATTCGGATCTTGTAGCCGACTATGCCGTGGGCCGCGGGGGGCGACCCAGTCACTATCGAGGTCAGCGCCGTGGCGGTCGTGGTCGGCGCAACAGAGGTAATGGGCAAAGCGGTCATCGAGCGCATCGCCGGCGCCAACTCCCAACGCTGCTCGAGCTGGTGCCATCCGAGCCCATCCACCACCACCAACACGATCTGGCGGGCCTTGGCCAAGGGGCTCGGCAGCCACCCGGGCCGGCTTCCCGGTTGCGCCATGAGCGCCGGCAGGAGCTGAGCGATCCCTGCGCCCTCGTAGTCAGGCAGGACCGGTGATGGCTCGCCCATCAGGCCATCGTCGGCAACGACGTCAGCAGTTGCCCGCGCCGTATGCCAGCACGGGTGCCGACGAGGTCACAAAGGCCTGCAAGGCGCCGGTCGAGATCGCCCGCCTTCGCAGCTGTGCCCCCGAGCGGGAGCTCTTGACCACCGCATCGAGCTTGTCCAGCGCCTGGGCCAACGAGTCGGCTTGTCCCTTGATCTCACTCGGCGCGTGGTCATCCATGGCGTGGCCATCGGAGTCGAGCAGCCCGAAGCTGTTGACGGCCTCCTTCAGGTTCCCGGTGGCCAGCGTGCTCAAGGCGTCGGCCTGACTGATGAAGTCGTGGTACGCCGAACAGAAGTCCCCGGCGCCGGGACCGACCGGCACCGCCCCGCCCGACCCTGTTCCGCCGGGCAGGGTCACGGTCGGGCCGACGGTCACGCTCCTGCCGTCCGATCCGTTCAGCGGCGACCCGTAGACGTTGGCCAGGGACGCTGCCGTGGGGTCGCCGCCCGCGAGGTATCCGGCTGTGGCCTGGCGGGCCTGGTCGCCGAGGGGAACCGGCCCGTTGTTGTTACAGGCCACCAGGCCCAGGCCCGCACCGGCGAACGCGAGAATCCTGACCGCGCGTCTGAACACGGCTGGAGAGTACTTGAACCAGCCCGCAGCCGGAGCGGGGGCGTACGATGTAAGGGTGAAGGTTTCGACGCGCGGCGACTACGCCAGCCGCGCACTGCTCTCCTTGTCGCTTCATTCCGACATGCAGCCGACCTCGGTCCGCGACATCGCCGACCGCACCGGCCTGCCCCAGCCCTACCTCGAGCAGATCCTGCTCGCCCTCAAAGGCGCCGGGCTGGTCCGTTCCAAGCGCGGGGTCGGCGGGGGCTACGTGCTGGCCCGGCCGCCCGAGGAGATCACGCTCAGCCAGATCGTGAGCGCGGTAGAGGGGCCCATCGTCGCCGGCGACTTCGGCGAGCCCCACCAAAACGGGGCTTGTGACCACGAGGGCCAGTGTGTGCTCCTTGCGGTGTGGGCCGACGTGGGCGAGCACATGCGCCGGCACCTGGACTCGTTCACCCTGGCCGACATGGCCGCCCGGGCGACCGGCCGCCCGGCTCCCGCCGCTACGAAAGCGCCCGCGTCAGTCTGATCAGCCCGACGAAGGCATGGCTGTGTACCACGCCGGCACCGCTGCGTTGCCGGCGGTACCGGCGGGCGGTCGGGCGAAACCCCACGACGGTCGGACATCAGTGGCGATGCAGTCCGGCCATGTGGTCGGCCGCGAGGTGTGAATGCCCCACGCCCAAAGGCTGGCCGACTCGGCCCTCCCGGCCGGGCCAGGGTGCGCGGTAGGCGCAAGCGTCGCAGTTGACCGCCGGCATCCCCTCCAGCGCCTCGTAGTACTTCGCCGTGATCAACGGGACCAGTCGAGGATCCCCACCGATGTGGCCGGCGTCTATCACCTCGGTCCCTGTCCGCTCGGCGAACGCCGCGATCTCCTCCCGACCGCGTTCGATCAGCTTCCCGTGGCAGAGGAACCACCACGCCACGGCGATCCGCCTGTGCCCCAGCCGCTCGAACACCTCCAGCGCGTCGGGAATCGAGGGCCCCGTGACGCCCGAGAAGGCGCAATGGGCGAAGCAGGCGCCGGTCCACTCGGCGACCAGGCGCGCAGCTTTGCAGGCGTCGCCGTTGGCGTCGGGATCAGAGGTGCACCGCGCCACCAACAACAGCGGCAACCCGGCTGCACCTTGGGCGAGCAGCCGCGAGCCCAGCACCTCAACCAGACCACGGGAGATGCCGAGGGGGCTCCCAAAGCCGATGTCGATGTCGGCGTGGCGCTGCCTGGCGCCGAGCACGACCGCCGGCACGTCGCTCTTGGCGTGCCCCGCTCCGAGCAGCACCAGGGGCAGCACCACGACCCGGCGGGCTCCCCGGGCCACCATGGCATCGAGGCTCTCCCCCGCAGGTGGGTCCGCCATCTCCAGGAAGCCCACGTCGACGTCGGTGTCGGGCAGCGCCCCAGCCACCATACCGGCGAGCTCATGCGCCTCAGCGGCGCTGCGGTGGCACTGTGATCCGTGCACGACCAGCAGCAAGCCCTCCTGGCGACCCATCGGGGCGCGCACGAGGCGTTCCGACCCGACGCGCAACGGGAGACCCAACGCGGCGCACATGCGCCGGCCACGGTAGCGGACAGCGGCCGGCTCGCTCCGGGGGGGCCGGCCTGCAACCCTGGGGCAATGTCCACGACCGCCCTCGGGTCCAGGCTGGTGATCGGTGGCACCCACTCCGGCGTCGGCAAGACGACCGTCGCCACCGGCCTGATGGCGGCGCTGCGGCGCGCGGGGCACCGCCCGGCAGGAGCCAAGGTGGGCCCGGACTTCATCGACCCCGGCTACCACTCACTGGCCACCGGGCGGCCGCCACGCAACCTCGATCCGTGGCTTTGCGGCCCCGACGCCATGGCGCCATTGGCCGCGAGGGCAGCAGACGGCGCCGACCTGCTCGTCATCGAAGGGGTCATGGGGCTCTTCGACGGCGCCGGCGACGGCACGACGTCCTCGACCGCAGACCTCGCCCGGCTCCTCGACGCCCCGGTGGTTCTCGTGGTCGACGCATCCGCCATGTCCACGTCGGCCGCGGCCCTGGTCCACGGCTACCGCACCTGGGACCCGGCGGTCCGGGTGGCCGGCGTGATACTCAACCGCGTCGGCTCCCCCACCCACGAGGCGCTGCTGCGCGAAGCTCTGGCCGACAGCGATGTGGAGGTGGTAGGGGCTCTCCCGCGTGACGACCGACTCACCTGGCGGGACCGCCACCTGGGGCTGGTGCCGGTGGTGGAGAGTCCCGAGGCGGTCGAGGCGTCCATCGAGGTGTTGGCCGAGCTGATCGCCGAACACGTCGACCTGCAGGCCATCGTCGGCCTGGCCAGCGCCTCCCCGCGCCACCGCGCCGTCCCCACCAACCTCCCCCAACGAAGCGCCAGCTCCCGCA
>JBPCRR010000388.1:0-2726 GCA_050996645.1 Acidimicrobiales bacterium
GGAGCGCGATGCAGGCGCCGGCAACCAGAGCCGTCCCGCGAGCGCGCACGGCTCGTGAGGGTAGCGGGGGGCCGGCCGGTACCCGGCCCTTTCGCCTACTTCTGCTAGTTCGGCTTGGGGGCAGACACAGGGTGCGGCATGCACAGCTCGTCGTACTCGGCGATCACCAGGTCCTCCTTGGGGATCGAGCAAGCCGCGCACTGTGGATCTCGGTTGACCTTGAAGGTGCGGAAACTCTGCTCCAACGAGTCGTACGCCAGAAGGCGGCCCGACAGCGGCTCGCCGATGCCGAGGAGCAGCTTCACGGCCTCCATCGCCTGGATGCTGCCGATGATCCCGCACAGCACCCCGAGCACGCCCGCCTCCGAGCACGACGGTGCCAGCTCCGCCGGCGGCGGCTCGGGCACCTGGCAGCGGTAACACGGGCCCTCATGTGGCAGGTACACGCTCGCCTGGCCCTCGAAGCGGAATATCGAGCCGTGGACCACCGGGATGTCGAGCTTGAGCGACGCGTCGTTGACGAGGTAACGGGTCGGGAAGTTGTCGGTCCCGTCGACGATCACGTCGTAGCCGGCGAAGATGTCGAGCACGTTGTCCGCCCCGAGGCGCACGTCGTAGGTCACGACGTCTACGTCGGGGTTGATTCCGGTCAGGGTCTTCTTGGCCGAGTCGACCTTGCGGTCGCCCACTCTCTCCAGGTTGTGAAGTATCTGGCGCTGCAGGTTGGACTCGTCGACCACGTCCATGTCGATGATCCCGAGGGTGCCCACACCCGCTGCCGCGAGGTAGAGCGCCGTGGGCGACCCGAGGCCGCCGGCGCCGAGCAGTAGCACCTTGGACTCGAGCAGCTTGGTCTGCCCGGCCGCCCCCACTTCGGGTAGCAGCAGGTGGCGCTGATAGCGGTTGCGCTGCTCCGCGCTCAGGCTCGCAGGCTTCTTCCAGGGCCGTCCCTCGTCCTTCCACTTGTTGAAGCCCCCGTTCATCGACACCACGTCGCTGTAGCCGAGCTGGGCGAGGGTGTCCGCGGCGAACGCCGAGCGGGTCCCGCCGGCGCAGTAGACGACTATGTGGGCGTCGTGGTCGAGGATGCGGCCCTCGACCTGACCCTCGAGGTGGCCGCGGGGGATGTGCAGCGCGCCGGGGAGGGCGCCTTGCTCGTACTCGTCAGGTTCACGAACGTCGAGGACCACGGTCCCCGGCTTTGACACCTCGTCGGTCGCCGCGGCGGTGTCCACCTCTGTTATGCGGGACTTGGCCTCCCGGAGGAGGTCACGGAAACTTGGCATGGTGTTGCCTCACTGGATGCGATCGGTGAAGGGTTCCTGTCGCGAAACCCTACCGCGCACGTCGACATTCCCCGCTGGCGCGCCGCGAGAAGCCCTAGCGTGCGAAAGGTGGACCTCGACGAGGCGATCCGCCGGCGCAGGATGTGCCGCAGCTTCCTCGAAGAGCCTGTGCCGCCCGATGTGGTCGACCGGCTCCTCGATCGCGCCCGTAGGGCGCCGTCGGCAGGCCACAGCCAGGGGTGGGCGTTCGTCGTGCTGGAGGGCCCCGAGCAGACCGGGCGGTTCTGGGCCCTTGACGCCGACCCCGGGTGGCTGGCCCGGCCTTCACTGCCGGGAGTGCTGCGGGCCCCAGTCATCGTGTTGCCGCTCTGCAACCGCCAGGTCTACCGGGATCGCTACCAGGAGCCCGACAAGCTCCGGCCGGGTCCCAACCGCGCAGACCTGTGGCCGGTGCCGTACTGGATCGTCGACGCGGCGATGGCGACCATGCTGCTGCTACTCGGAGCGGTGGCCGAGGGCCTCGGGGCTCTGTTCTTCGCCTTGCACAACGACCCCGAAGCGACGCTGAGCGGCCTCGGCGTGCCCGCCGGCTGGCAAGCACTCGGCGCGGTCGCGCTCGGCTGGCCTGCCCCGGAAGCGGGGCCGCGGGGCTCCGCGCGACGCCCGAGGGCGGCGTTCGAGGACATCGTGCACCGAGGGGGCTGGTAGAGCTCCTCAGGGATGGCCGCTGGACGCCGAGATCAGCTCCGGCAGGATCGTGCTGATCGACCCGCGGATCACCACGTCGGCCAGGTCGTCGTAGGCGGTGGGCTCCGCGTTGACGATCACCACCGCGGCTCTCGCTCCCTTGGCCACCGGGACGTAGCCGGCCGCAGGGTGCACGCTCAACGTGCTCCCGACGGCCAAGAAGACGTCGCAGTCCCGCGCAGCCTCGTCGGCCCTCACCAGCGTCGTGGGATCGAGCGCCTGGCCGAAGCTGATCGTCGCCGACTTGAGTATCCCCCCGCAGCGCTCACAGGGCGGGTCCTCCTCGCCGGCCGAGACCCGCTCGAGTATCGCCAACATCGGCCACCGCCCGCCGCACTCCCAGCACAGCGCGTGGTGCATCGTGCCGTGCAGCTCGACGACCTTGGACGGGTCGTTGCCGGCCCTTTGGTGCAGCTCGCCGATGTTCTGGGTGAGAAGCGCCCGCAGTCGGCCCTGCTTCTCGAGGGCAACCAAGGCCCGGTGACCCTCGTTGGGCTCGGCGGTCCACGCCGGGGAGCCGAGCCGGTTGCGCCAGGAGAGGCGGCGCACTTCGGGGTCGGAGAGGTAGTGCTCCAGGCTCGCCGTCCGCTCCGCGAGCGGGTTCTTGGTCCACACGCCCTGCGGTCCTCGAAAGTCCGGGATGCCCGAATCGGTAGAGATGCCCGCGCCGGTGAGGACCGTGACCCTCTCTGC
>JBPCRR010000406.1:0-5692 GCA_050996645.1 Acidimicrobiales bacterium
ACCCTGCTCAGCCCCACCGCGGCCCGTGACGTGCAGTGGAGCCTGGCGGCCGCCGTCGCAAAGGCCAGCGGACAACCACCCCCACCCCGGAACCCGAACGGCCGCGTTCTCACATGGCGGCCGGCTACTACCCCTCCACAGCCGGTGGCCGCCGGTCCTCCTGGCGCTGCGCCACAGGGCTGGCCGTCCTCAGGCGCACGTGCGAGTCCCTCCCAATGGATAGTGATATCACGATGCTCTTGACGAGTGATATCACGATGCGGCACTATCACTGCATCATTAGCACTTGCAGGGGAGAGGCAATGCGAACAGCCACGGTCAATCTGAAAGGTGGGGTCGGTAAGACGACGACCGCCATCCATCTTGCAGTGCTGCTCGGGCGTGAGGGGAGGACGCTGCTCATCGATGCCGACCCGCAGGGGTCAGCGTGGGAATGGACTGAACGTGCCGGCGGCGCGTTCCCCTTTACCACCGAGCTACGCCCGGTCCAGCAGCTCCACCGCCTCATCGAGGGGCTCACTGCTGGCTATGACCACGTGGTCATCGACACTCCTCCGGGCCACGAGGCGATCGTCCGCAGTGTGCTCGAATGCATCGACCTTGCCCTGGTCCCGATGGCCCCCAGTACTGTTGACGCTGCTCGCTTCGCACCCACCCTGGACCTCCTCGCCCAGGTGGACGCCGCCGGGCACGATCTGCACTACCGTGTCCTGGTAACCAAGGTGCGCACCGGGACCAGTAGCGGCGCGGACCTGCGGGCAGAATTGGCGCGGCTTGATCTGCCTGTGCTCGCGGCAGACATCCCGCTCCGTGAGCGCTACGGCCGTGGGTTCGGCCGGGTGCCCGACGACGACGCTCTCGCGCCGTACCAAGCTGTGCTCGATGAGCTGGCTGTGGGCAATCCGGCATGAGTGAGACTCGCCCGGCCAAGAGCCGTGAAGCCTTTCGTAACATCCTTCCGAGCGCGACCCGACCTCCTCGTCGCGGTTCCAGTCAGTCCGGTCATACAGGCGCCCGCACCCGGTTCGTCGCCGGACTGACGAAGGAGCAGCACAGAGCACTGCGCCAGCTCGCGCTGGACCAGGACCTCGACGCCAGCGCCATCATCCGGGGAGCACTGGTCGCGATGACCACCGACCCGACTGTTCAAGCCAAGGTGCTCGATGCCGCGATATCAGAGGCATGGTGATGCTGCCGCATCTTGATATCAGGATATTACGATACTGAACTGGTCGGGCATCCACTGACAGGTATATCGTCCCGCAGACAAAGAACACCCGCCGCGGACTGGAACTCCCGGCGGGCTGGCCACCAGGAGAGAGATTCCCGATGACAGACACAGAGTACACCCCAGCGGCAGCGGCTTCCAGCGCCAGTACGGCACCTCCCGGCATCGTCAGTTCGCGCCAGTTGAGTCGTGGCACCCGTCTCGCGAGAGCCCGCCACCAAGACGTCCTGGCCATCGATGCCAACGCGGTCGGTTTCTCGGCTTGGGTGTTCACCCAAGTGAACCTGCCGCACCGGAGGCCCACCGACCCCCAGCGTCGGCTGTACTGGGAACGACGGTTGGGGACAGCCTTTCTCGGCGTCGAGGCAGGAAGGGCTCGGCCGAGACGGAGCGGGGTCGGCTTCGAGCGGCTGGAGGTCCCCGCCGGCGGCCTGCCCCGGCTAGTGACCGCCCACCTCTGCACCGCGGCGATCCGCTCCGACTCCCCAGAAGTCGAGCTGCCGCCCTCACAGGCGGGCATGCTCTCAGCTCTGTTCCCTGGCGACCTGGCCGGTCTTCCCATCGCCCGCCAATGGGAGTTCGGCGGCGCGCAGTACCGGCGCTTCCGGCGCCGATTTCTCGAGGTCGCCACCGCCCACTACTACGTCGGGCTCGACCAACGACCCGACGCGGAATACATGCTGACCACGGAACGAGCCATCTGGTGGGACGATGAGGTCGATGCGGGTGGGCTGCCGTTTCCGTGTCATGTGCGCCTCTCTGAAGCATTCTGGCGCGACCTGCAGCGGGCGCCCATCCCGTTCGATCAGCGCACCTTCACCAGTCTCGCCGGCTCCACCGTCGCCCAGGACGTCTACCTGTGGCTGGCTTTCCGATTGCCTCGGCTTACAGAGCCGACTCTGATCTCCTGGGCAGCCACCAAAGATCAGTTTGGCCCGGAGTACGCGCGGGAGCGGGACTTTCGGCGTTACTTCGCCAAGCCGCTTCGCGAGGCGTTGTTCGCGTACCCCGACGCCAAGGTGGAAGTTCGCGACGAAGGACTGGTTCTGCGGCCATCCCCGCCGCACGTCGCTGCCCGGTCACGCTTGTGGGGGCGGCGTCGAGCAAATCCACAGACAGGTTCACGGTGAGAGTTTTCCCCGGTCATCTTCTCGCGCCCTGATACGGTCATCTTCTCGCGCCCCAGGAACTTCGGATTACGGTCATCTTCTCGCGCCCTCCTTAATACCGTTAAAACCGATAGAGACTCTCCGGTAGTTAGCTCGCGTCGCCCTGGGGATTCGTGGACAGACAAGCTGCCCACAAGCTCCCCAGCTTCGCTCGCGTGAGACCTCTCCTTTGGGACTAGGAGGGGCGCGAGAAAATACCCGCACTTCGCGAGCAGCCAGCCCCACACATCGAGGACGTGTAGGTGCATCGTGGTCGCCATATCCCGGCAAAGAGGGGCTGAGATGGCCTGTACGGGCGCATCCACCCCACCCGGCACTTTTTCCTGTTGGAACCTCTCACGGGCGGCAGAGAGCCATACAGCGGCATGACGGGGCATCCCTGGTCGGACCTGGGGCTAGCTCCTGACCGCAGCCGCGTCGAAGTCTCCGGAAACCTGGAAGCTGGTGCCGAACAGCCCCAGTGGCATCCGCACCTGCCGGGTGATCGAGGCGTGGACGGTGCTGCCGGTGGCTGAGCAGTGCTGACCGCCACCGTTGGCGGGGAGAGCGGTCAGGGCGCGCTGGATCGTCTGTTCACACATCGAGGCCGAGGAAGCTCCCAGGACCGCCCCCGAACAGGAGCCGGAACCACCGGCGAGCTGAGGCCCGGAGCAGCGGTAGAGACTGGTCGAGCTGACCGTGTCGGCTCCGGCCTGGGCGCCGATCTGGGCGGCGGCCTGGACCCGGGTCTTCCCGGAGTAGAGCACCGAGAGGTCGATGACCATCACGAAGAGCCCGAACAGCGAAAGCGAGAGGATCAGGGCGAAGATCACCAAGGTCTGTCCCCTCTCCGTTCGCCTGTGACGTGCTGGCCTCCTCATGGCGCCCGCAACGGTGGGGGCAGGGCGATGACGCGGGCGTGCAGGGTCGGCGATATCAGGGCCGCGAAGGCGACCGGGGAGCGGTCGAGCCGGAGCGTGGCGGAGGAGCTGCACTCGATGGCATGGGTGGAGGGCGCGGGCATGTCGAAGGCGGGTGGGGTGCCGTAGTAGTCGCCCCGGCACCAGACATGCGCCCCCGCCGGTGCGCCCGGCTGCGCTTGCCACTGGAGGAGGGTGCTGTAGAACTGCATGGTCCCGTTGAAGCTGCGCTGAGAGTAGGCGGCCGCGGTGGTGTGGTCCGTGCTCCTGGCCTGGAAGGCGGACTCGGCGGCCAGCGCAGTGGCGGTGTCCAACTCCTGCTGAGCCTGGACGGTGAGCATCACCGCGATGAACACCGAGACCACCCCGAAGAGGATGGGCAGCACCAGCGCGGTCTCCAGCGCGGCCTGGGCGTCCTCTCCGGAGCGGCGTCGGTGGGTGCGGGTCACGGCAGCAGACCCTGGCTGACCGCCCCCACCCGGACCGGGATCGAAGAGCCCGCGAAGGCATATGCCGGCGGGACCAGGGAGGCAACGCTGCCGACCACCTCGACGCTGACCTGGCCCCCGCTGCCCGGTTCGGCACAGACGGCGAGCACGTGGTCCCCCCAGCGCTGTCGGACGACATCAGCGGATGTCGGGCAGGGCACGCCCGCCGGCCACGGCCGCACATCGGTGGCGAAGGCAACCGTGCGGAGTTGAGGGGCGACCAACGAGGCCACCGTGGCGCTGGTCGCCGCCGAGGTGCGGCCGCTGGCATCGGTGGCCGAGACCGCGACCCGGACTCCCTGCTCCGCGGCGGACACCGCGGCGCTGGTTTCCAGTGACCAGAGGCCCGCGTCGATGGTGCCCAGCAGAGTGAGCAGGAACAGCGGCAGCACCATCGCGAACTCGACCATGGCCTGGCCACGATGCCGGGCGGGGGAGGTCATGCCAGGTCGGGCCGGGGTGGGTCGATGACGCCTCGCTCCAGCCGCCCCATCGCCACCAGCTGGTCGAAGTCCTGGACGTCCTGACGGTTGCCGTGGCGCTCCACCAGCTCCCGGGCCCGAGCGATCGTGGGGTCGTCAGCTCCGCCCAGCATCCGGGCCACGTCGCCGAGGTCGGTGGTCCTGGAGGCGTCGAGCTTCATCAGCACCAGATAGGGCATCGGCAGGGTGGGCAGCCCATCGATGAGGTTGGCGGCCGCCTCGCGGAGTGCGGTCTCGGCCCAGGGCTCGTGGACTTCGAGGATGTCGAGGGCATGGCCCTCGGGGTGCCGCCAGGTCGAGCCGGGGATCCCCGCCAGCTCCCCAGTGCGCTGCCAGCCGTCGCGGGTCAGTGCGGTGGCACAGCGGGCGGCATCGCGGGTGACGATGGCGACGTCGAGGTCGATGCTGGCCCGAGGTGGGGCGTAGGCGTTGGCGGCCTGGCCCCCGGCGATGGCGTGGGGGATGCCGCTCAGCGATTTCTCGACGTCATGCCACCACTGCATGGTCACCCTCCTCATCGCCGACAGAGCGGCCAGATCGCTGCCAGAGCCCGGCTTCACCCGTCGAGCCGCCATGGCCAGGAATTGCCGGCGGAACGCCCGCCGGCCGGCGCGCGAGCTGGGCGTGGGAATGGCTGGCATCGCGCTTCAGTGGGTGCCGGGGCCGACGAAGGGGACACCACGGACATCATCGACCTGGTGGGGTCCGGACGACCAGCCGTCAGCGGGCCCGATCGCCACATCGCAGGCCGGCTGCCCCGCGCAGGGGACCGGCAGAGTGTGGTCACTGAGCCCGTCGGACCAGGAGACGGTGATCGACACCGCGAAGTGCTCGGAGGCGGTGATCGTCACCCCCGGCGCGCGAGCGGTGTAGCGGTGCCAGACCGTGCAGCCGCCCGGAGTCCAGGTGTAGCTGCCCTGGTCGAACTGAGGCAGGGCATTGCCGGGGTCGCTGCCGGCACCGCGCTCGTGGACCGCGCCGCTGTGGTCCCCGTCGCCGAAGTCCCAATCCACACCACGAGGAATGACCGTGGCGGTGTAGCGCAAGGTGTAGTCATATTGGCCCCGATCATCAGCAACCGGGGTGCGGGTGTAGGCATGTGCTGTTGAGCCCGTCTGCGGCACTGTCGACCCGCTCAGCCAGGCGCACGTTGGCGCGGTGACATAGACGACGCCGCCGTCGTTGGGACCGGGGAGGGTGCTGATGCCGCCGATCTTCCATTGCTGCTTGAGGTTGGCGAAGAGATTGGCCACGCCACCGGGTGGTGGCGGGCAGACGTTGCCGGGGCACGGCGACGTCGGGGTGTAGGGGGTGACCGTCGGGGGCAGTGGAGTGCCGTAGGTGGCCCCGACACATTTGCCCCCGGCGTATGCGCCGGGCGTCACCGGGACGGTGAGCGCGTAGATGTGGCTGCCGGCGTCGGCAC
>JBPCRR010000035.1:0-3455 GCA_050996645.1 Acidimicrobiales bacterium
CCATCGCGTGCTCGCGCACGCCGTAGGCGACGTGACGGCCGCCGGGGTGCTGGAGGCCCTGGGGGTCGGCGTGATCGAGGTTGGTGCCCGTGTTCCCCGTCAGGTCGGCGGCGCCCGCCACGAGGCCGGGCACGTAGGGAGCCACGGCATTTAGGGCAGCGTTGGCCGATTTCCGGGTCGCCACGTTCTCGCCGGGCTTCCAGGTGGGCAGCGCGGGGCGCCATCCTTCCAATGGTCGGTTGGCCCACACGGCGTCCCATTCGGTGCGGTCGACCCCTGCGGCGTCGAAGCGCTCCTGCCATTGGCGTCGCGCCGCCTGTCCCCGGGGGACGCAGCGACGATAGAAGTCCACGACCTCGTCTGGGACCCAGAAGGTCTCGGCGGGGGGTAGCCCGAGCAGCTCCTTGGTGGCCCTGATCTCCTCCTCACCGAAGACCTCGCCATGGGCCTCCTTGGTGTCCGTACGATGCGGCGCAGGCCACCCGATGTGGCTGCGGAGTATCAACAGGGAAGGGCGTTGCTCCTCCGCCATGGCGCGCCGGATCCCGGCTTCGATCGCGTCACAGTCGTTCGCTGCCTCGCCCAGGTTCTCCACGTGCCACCCGTAGGCCGCGAAGCGCTCGCCCGCATCGTCGTCGAGGGTCAGCTCGGTCGGCCCGTCGATCGTGATGTGGTTGTCGTCGTAGACGTAGACCAGCTTGCCCAGGCCGAGATGCCCCGCCAGGGAGGCGGCTTCGTGGCTGATCCCCTCCATCAGGCAACCGTCGCCGCACAGGACGAACGTGTGGTGGTCGACCAGCTCCGGACCGTAGCGGGTGCGCAGGATGCGTTCGGCTATGCCCATCCCGACGCCGTTGGCGAAGCCCTGGCCGAGGGGTCCTGTCGTCACCTCAATGCCGGTGAAGTGGCGGACCTCGGGGTGGCCGGGAGTGCGGCTGTGGAGTTGGCGGAACTCGCGGAGGTCGTCGAGCCCCATGCCATAACCGGTCAGGTACAGCATCGAGTACAGCAGGATGCTGGCGTGGCCGTTGGACAGGACGAAGCGGTCGCGGTCCGGCCACGTCGGGTCGGTCGGATCGTGGGCCATGATGCGGGTCCAAAGCACCGTGGCGAGCGGGGCGAGCGCCATGGCGGTGCCCGAGTGGCCGGAGTTGGCGTGCTGGGGGGCGTCCATGGCCAAGCCGCGGATCACGTTGATGCCGAGCTGCTCGACGTCATGGTCGGACCTGGTCGCCGACTCGCCGCGAAGCTCGCTCATGGGTTCACCCTACCCACGTCACGGCGGACCCGGGGCGCCGGCGGCCCCCGGCACTAGAGGGGTGGGAGCAGCGTGAGCGGCACGACCGTCGTGTGCTCGGTACCCGGTAGTAGCTTGCAATGGGCCTCGCTGGTCCCGAGGGATTTGAACTCGAGCTCGCCGCGCACCAGCTGGCGGGTGAACTTGCCGGGTTCGACCTGGAACGGCGACACGTTGCGAGCTACCTGCTCGCCCGCCTCGTCGCGGAACACCACCTCGAGGACGCCGTCGCCAGGCTCGTCGGGCCGGCAACGGATGATGACGACCAGGTGCGGCGAAACAGTCACCGGCGGGGGTGCTGGGGCCAGGAGCGAGAACATGATCCCGGTCAGGTCGATGCGCGTGGAGGGACCGGGAACCGACCGTAACTGAATGTTCTCGGCGAAGAGGGCGGAGACTATGTCCACTAGGGAGTTGGGTCCATGAGGGAATTGACCGAGGGCGTGACCGGGACGGTTGCCCGGGGATGCTCAGACCAGCTCGGGCGTCCGGGCCTTGGTCGAAAGACGAGGTTCGCTGTGGCGGATGCTAACCATCTTGAGCCGGCGCGACAACGAGATGACCCACCAGCCCGGGTCCATCTCGCGACGGGAGAAGCTGAGCCGTGCGGAGGTGGGCGCGGCATGGTGGTTGCTGTGCAGACCCTCGCCCGCGGTCAGCCACGCAAGCCACTGGCTGTTGCCCGCCAGGCCGGTGTAGGGGCGCCCGCCGAATGTGTGGCCGATCGCGTTGACGGCCGAGTTGAGGCCGAGGTAGACCACCGCGTGGACCGCCGAGGCCACGAGGACCAGCTTCCAGTTCCCCCAGAACACCAGGAACAGCAGCCCCACTCCGATCCCCAAACCCACCAGCGCGTGGTCGAACAGCACCTTGTCCCATCGATCCTGGGAGATATCCCTCGCATAGCGCTCGACGGTCTGGGGGTCCTTGGCGGCCTTGCGGTACAGGCCCACGTTGTCGATCTGGACCTTCCAGAAGCCCTCGAGGACCGGCGAGTGAGGATCTCCGCTGACGTCGGTGAAGGCGTGATGCTTGCGGTGGACAGCAGCCCACTGGCGGGGACGTATCCCCGTGGTCAGCCAGGTGAGCACCCGGCAGGTGAAGTACAGCCTCGGGCTCATCACCATGGCCTTGTGGGAGATGGTGCGGTGCAAGAAAATTGTCGTCAGGAAAAGCGACGCCTGGCACACGCCCAGGCCAACGGCCACAGCCACGATTATCCCGGTCACCGCACCAATCTACTCCACTTACCAACTGGTAGGCAGCCGCCCTTTTAGGCAGCGCCTCAGCGTTGTCGTTTGATGGTGGGCTTGGCCGCCTTTGCCAGCTCCGCCTGGGAATCCGCGAGGTGGTCGGCGAGGCTCCACAGGTCGGGGACGAGCTCGCGGCACGCGACCAGCCCGAAATTCAAGTCGGCCATGTAGCTCATCACCGTGATGTTCAAACCGACGCCGTCGACGATGGTGGAGACGGGGTAGCTCGCCACCATCTTGGCGCCGAGGCACCAGAGCGGGAAGTTTGGGCCCGGGATGTTGGAGATGACGAGGTTGCACGGTAGGTTGATCCGTTCGGCGACCTTCAGGCGCGCGAACGCCCGCGAGGCCCGGGCAGCCAGGGCCGGGGTGGCGAACTGGCTGTACTCCTGCAGCAGCTCCGCCGGCATCGCCTTGAACTCGTCTTTGGCCGCAGCCATTGCCTCGTGGACCGCTTGGAGGCGTTCCACCGGATCGGCGACGTCGGTGGCCAGGGGAGCGAACATGGAGGAGACCTTGTTGCCGAGGGACCCTTTCTCCGACTCCGTCCGCACCGATACCGGGACCATGGCGACCAGCGGCTCCGCCGGCAGCTCTTCGTGGTCGATCAGCCAACGCCGCAGCGCCCCGGCGCAAACCGCCATCACCACGTCGTTGACCGTCACCCCGAAGGGGTTCTTGATCCCCTTCGCCTCGTCGAGCGACAGGCTCTGGAACGCCACCCGCCTGTGTGGTGTGATCGCCTTGTTGAACGATGTCCGCGGCACCGTCTTGGCGGCGTCGTTCAAGGTCCCACCGTCGGCCTCCCGGCGCGGCGGGGTCACCAGCGTGCCCACGAGAGGCAGCGCGGCGGCGCCGAGGTTCGCGGCCACGGGGGCGAGCGCCAGAGCGGCCCTGCCGGCGAG
>JBPCRR010000106.1:0-3171 GCA_050996645.1 Acidimicrobiales bacterium
CGCCGGCACTGCGCCGGCCGCCGCCGGTGGCGCCGCGCGCCCCGCGTGCCCCAGGCCGAGCGGCGGTGCCCATGGCCACGGCGGTGGCGGTGTCGACGCCGGGGAGGTGACGGTGCCGATGCAGGGCACGATCGTCAAGGTGCTCGTCAACGTCGGTGACACCGTCGAGGTGGGCCAGGCGGTGACCGTGCTGGAGGCGATGAAGATGGAAAACAACATCACGTCAGAGGCCGCGGGCACCGTCACCGAGGTGCGCGTGGCACCGGGCGACACCGTCGGCGCCGGCGACGTGGTGGTCGTCATCGGTTGATATCCACCGGCATCGCGCCCGGTGGCCGCGGTCCGCCGGCGAGTGCTACTCGGCGGCGTCGGCGAGGGCTTCTGACAAGGTCGGGTGGGCGAGGCAGCTCTCGACGATGTCACTGACCTTCAGGTGGGCTGTGACGGCGAGGGCGAGCACCGAGATCAGTTCGGCGGCGTGGCGGCCGACGATCGACCCGCCGAGCACCACGCCGGTTGCTGGGTCGGAGATGATCTTGACGAAGCCATTGGGGTCGTCGTTGATCAAGGCCTTGGCAGCGGCCGCGTAGGGGACCTTGGTCACCCGGATCTTGCGACCGCTCGAGAACGCCTCCGCCTCGGCGAGCCCGACGTCGGCTATCTCCGGCTCGGTGAAGATCGCAGACGCGGCCTTCTCGTAGTCGATGTGGCGGTGGTCGCGGGTGTGCATGCCCATGATGTGCTCGGCGATCTTGCGGCCCTGCATGGCGGCCACCGACGAAAGCGGCAGTTTGCCGGATACGTCGCCGGCGGCGTAAATGTGGGCCGCGTTGGACTGGCAGTGGTGGTTGATCGGTATGTAGCCAGCGTCGTCGACCTCCACGCCGGCGGTGTCGAGGCCCATGCCGTCGGAGTTGGGGATCGACCCGATGGCCAGCAGCGCGTGGGACCCCAGGGCGACCCGGCCGTCGTCGCAGGCGACCGCCACCCCGTCGTCGGTCATTTGCACCAGCTCGGCCTTGGCCCCCTTGAACAGCCGCACGCCGCGACGCAGCAACTCGTCCTCGAGCGCCGCAGCGACCTCGGGGTCCTTGCGGGGGAGCACCTGCTGGCGGCTGACTATCAAGGTCACCTTTGCGCCAAAGGAGCTGAACATGTGGACGAACTCCACCCCGGTCACGCCCGACCCGATCACGACCAGGTGCTCGGGCATGGTCTTCGGCGGGTAGGCCTGGCGGGTGGTGAGGATCCGCTCGCCGTCAGGCTCGCAGAAGCTCGGGATTCGTGGGCGGCTCCCCGTTGCGATCACGACGTGGTCAGCCTCGAGCTCCTCCGCGCCGTCGACCGAGTCGACGACCACCCGGTGGGGGCCGTCCAAGCGGGCGCTCCCGCGAAGCAGACGCACTCCCTGGCTGGACAGCAGCTGGCGCAGCGAATCGCTCAGGTGAGTCTCTATCTCGAGAATCCGGTGCCGCTGCGCCTCCACGTCCAAGCTCGCCTGGAGGTGGGCGAGGCCCATGCCTTCGGCTCGACGGGCGAAGCTGATGGCGCCGCCCGTGGCGATCATGGTCTTGGACGGGATGCAGTCCCAAAGGTGAGCGGCCCCGCCGAGCACGTCGCGCTCAACGAGGGTGACCTCCGCGCCGAGGCGCGCTGCGTAGGTGGCGGCGGTGTTGCCACCCGGGCCGCCGCCGATGATCACCAACCGGTGGGCCGCCACTCAGCGCGCCGGCTGGTAGACGCCGAAAGCTTCGCGCAGCACGTCGCTCACCTCTCCGAGGGTAGCCCGGCGTCTGAGGGCCTCCTTCATGGGCGGCAGTAGGTTGGCGGTCCCCGACGCGGCGACCGCCAGGTCGGTCAGCGCCGACTTCACCGCCGACGAGTCCCGGGAAGCCCGGGTGGCGCGGACCGCCTCGATCTGCGCCGCCTGCAGCGCCGGGTCGATCGGGAAGACCTCGGTCGGCTCGCCCGAGCCCTCCGAGTATCGGTTGACCCCGACGATCACCTTGTCGCCGCTGTCGACCGCCTTGGTGTACACGTACGCGGACTGCTCGATCTCGTCCTGCATGAAGCCCGCCTCGATCGCGGCCACCGCCCCGCCCATGCCGTCGATCTTCTCCAGGTATGCCCACGCCTCGGCCTCGACGGCGTCGGTCAGCGACTCCACGAAGTACGAGCCCCCGAAGGGGTCAGCGGTATCGACCACGCCTGACTCGCTGGCGATGACCTGCTGTGTTCGAAGCGCGATGCGCGCCGCGCTCGCGGTGGGCAGCCCGAGCGCCTCATCGAAGCCGTTGGCATGCAGGCTCTGGGTGCCGCCCATCACAGCGGCGAGGCTCTGCAGCGTGACCCGCACGATGTTGTTCTCTGGCTGCTGGGCGGTCAGGGTCGATCCGCCGGTCTGGGTGTGGAATCTGAGCAGCTTGGCCTTGTCGCTCGTGGCACCGAAGCGCTCGGTCATGATCTTGGACCACATCCGCCTGGCGGCGCGGTACTTGGCGACCTCCTCGAAGAAGTTGTTGTGGGCGTTCCAAAAGAAGCTGAGCCGGGGGGCGAACTCGTCGACGTCGAGGCCCGCGTCCACCGCCGCCGACACGTACGCGATCCCATTGGCGAGTGTGAAGGCGATCTCCTGCACCGCCGTCGATCCAGCTTCACGGATGTGGTAGCCGGAGATCGAGATGGTGTTCCAGCTCGGCAGGTGCTCCCGGCAGTAGGCGAAGATGTCGGTGACCAACCGCATCGACTGGCGCGGCGGGTAGATGTAGGTGCCCCGCGCCACGTACTCCTTCAAGATGTCGTTTTGGATGGTGCCGCCGAGCCGAGCGGGGGCAACTCCTTGTTCTTCTGCGACGAGCTGGTAGAGCAGCAGCAAGATGGCGGCGGTGGCGTTGATCGTCATCGACGTGGTCACCGCGTCAAGCGGGAGACCGCCGAGAAGCACCCGCATGTCGTCGATGGAGTCGATCGCCACTCCGACCTTGCCGACTTCGCCCAAAGCCCGGGGGTGATCGGAGTCATAACCCATCTGGGTGGGCAGGTCGAACGCACAGGACAAGCCGGTGCCGCCGCTGGCGAGCAACAACTTCCAACGTTCGTTGGTGGATGCGGCGGTGCCGAAACCCGAGTACTGCCGGATCGTCCAGGGGCGGCCTCTGTACATCGTCGGAT
>JBPCRR010000163.1:0-4156 GCA_050996645.1 Acidimicrobiales bacterium
CACCAAGGGAGGCTCGATGCCAGCTCACAGACTCTCGGCTCGGTCGCGGGGGCGCCGGGGCTGCCTCGCGAGGCGGTCCGGCGCCGGCGCGATGGCGAGCCTGGCAATCCTCGTGGGCGCCGGCATCCTTGCGGGCTGCGATTCCTCGTCGACGACGACGGCTCCTCCCCGATCGAGCGCTCCCACCATCAGCACCCCGACCACTGGCACCCCTCCGACCCACCCTCCATCGGCGTGCCCGAACCGACAGTCGCCCGGCGCGGTCCGCGGCCGGCCGCCGGGGCGGGTGCTCACGGTTGCTGCCGCGTTGTTGTCGGCGACGGTCACGGTGAAAGGGACTGCCACAAGCCCCCGGTGCTCGGTCCTGCATCCGGGTGACCACGTGCAGCTCGCTACAGGGGACAGGGTCGAGTTCGTGGCCAACGACTCCCCACGGCTCGACCCGCCCGCCTCCGACGCCGTGGCAGTCGCCACCGGGCCCGGCCCCAAGGCCGCCGGCCCGGGCGGTCAAGGGGCGCTCATGACCTCACACCTGATCGTGACCCTCCAGGCCGTCCGCTGCGGCACGGTCACAGTTCATTGGATCGACTGCTCCGGGACGGGGTGTTGAGCGGCCGGCACCCCCTCAACCGCTGGCGTGCGAGGGAAGTCTCCATGTGCGCCTAACGACGGCCAGCTGTGGCAGCGCCGGCGGGGGGACCACCCGGAGGGGCGGAAGCAGCGCCTGCCACACCAGCTCCGAGAGTGCCAGGGAGCGCAGCGTCCGGCACGGCGACCGCCGTGTTGACCGCCGCTTGCGCGGGCGCTTCGAGCGCGCCCAGCCAGCCTCGGATGACGACTAGCGCGGCCATGACAAGCAGCAGTACCACTCCTCCCGAGACGGTGACCTCCCGAAGGCCTAAGCGGTCCCCGAGCGCGCCTTGGACGAGTGCTCCTATCGGGTACAAGATGCCGAGGGCCATCATGTAGATGCCGAGTACCCGCCCCCGGTGCTGCGCCGGCGCACGAAGCTGGATGGTGGTGTTGAGACCAGTGAGCACGCCTATGTAGGCGGCGCCGACTCCGGCGATGGCGACGGCCGCGAAACTCAGGTTGGGGGCCAGACCGTAGGCGGCGAGCAGAACGCAAAGGACCACGACGTCTGCGGCGAATACCTGCACCCGGCCGAAGCGCCGCGCCAGCGGCGAGACCGCGAGGGCGCCCGCCACCGCTCCCACTCCCTGGCAGGTGATCAGCAGGGAAGTGCCGGCGGCCTTGGACCCGAACACCTTCAAGGCGATGGCGGGCACAAGGGCGATGAACGGCGACGCCGTGAGCGCGACGATCGAAATCAGCACCACCGCCCGCCGGCACCCTGGGTCCGCTTTCGTCCAGCGGGCACCTTCGGCCAGGCGCGACCGCATGGACACCGCCGACGCCAAAGGGCGCTCCGGCGGCGGGAGGCGCACCGCTGCCAAGGCGCCCGCGACAGCGAGAAACGACACGGCGTTGAGGGCGAACGCCCACGAGTACCCGCCGGCGGCAATGACCACCCCCGCGAGCGCAGGGCCGATCACCCGGCCGAGGTTGTACTGCGCCGACGACAGGGCAATGGCCGGCATCAGATCCTCGCGATCAACCAGGTCGGGCAGCATCGCCTGATAGGCGGGAAACCCGATCGCCGCCATGGACCCGCCCACGAACACCAGCGCGGTGACGAGCGGAGCGGTCGCGTGGCCGGTGGCCGCCACCACGGTGAGGACCGTCGCCACCACCGCCTCGGCGACGGTGGTGGCAAGGAGCCACTTGCGCCGGTCGAGGCGGTCCGCCAAAGCCCCGCCAACTGGGGACAGCAGCCCTATTGGGATGAAG
Organism: Acidimicrobiales bacterium; assembly: GCA_050996645.1. Classification (GTDB taxonomy): domain Bacteria; phylum Actinomycetota; class Acidimicrobiia; order Acidimicrobiales; family Palsa-688; genus JBPCRR01. The sequence goes on from JBPCRR010000163.1 coordinate 1,852, forward strand.
GCCGCGGCGGCAACCAGGCCCGTCCAGCCCGCTCGCCCGGTGCGGGCGGTGACCAGCACGCCCACCGCGACGGTCTGCATCCAGGACCCGACGTTGGACACCAGAGCGGCGCCCCAGATCAGCGCGAACGACCGGCGGCGAAACGGCCGAAGGGAGTGCAGCGCCACCGGCCGAGGGTACCGGCGGCCAAACGTCCGGCCCCGCTAAAGCCTCTAGCCGCCGGCGCGGCTGTGGCGGTCGAGGAAGCTGTACACGTCGGAGAGGTCCACGCCCGGGAACGAGTCGAACGCCACCGTGTCGGTCGGCAACCCCGAGACAAAGTGGCTGTGGTCCCGCGCGGACGGCCACGCGACCCCCTCCCAGCGCCGGACCGCGTCTGGCAACGGGGTGGTGCAGCAGCGCGGGTCGGGACAGCGCGACACCGACCGCCGGGTGGTGTCCGAGCCCCTGAACCACCGGGCCTCCCGCTCGGTGGTTCCCACGGTGATGGCATCGCCGCGAGGCCGGTCGACCTCGATATGCGTCACGCACCAAAAGGTGCCGGCGACGGTTTCGCTGTACTGGTAGTGCAACGCGTAGGAGTCCTCGGACTCGAACGCTTGGCGCGCGCTCCAGTACTTGCAGACCCGCTGGCCCTCGATGGTGCCGTCGGCGGCAGCGGGGAGGCGGACGCCGTCGTTTTCGTAGGCCTTCCACAACACGCCTTCGGGATCGGAGCGCTGGAAGTGCACGGCGATCTCCAGGTGTCTGGTGATCAGGTTGGTCAGCCGGTGAGCCGCCATCTCATAGGAGATGTAGAACACCTCGTTGAGGTCCTCGACTGCGATGTCGTGGCGGGCTTTCGCGTCGGTGAGCAGCGACACCACGGCGGCCTCGGGCGCCAGGAGGGCGCCGGCGAAGTAGTCGGCCTCGACCCGCTGGCGGACGTACTCCTCGAAGTTGGCAGGGTCGTGGTGCCCGAGGGCGAAGTGGCCGAGGGTCTGGGCGATGACAGAGCGGGCTATGCGGGTCGTGGAGGTGTTGCGCTGGGGTACGTAGATGACCCGGTGGCGCAGGTCGCTGATTGACCGGCTCGACGGGGGCAGGTCCTGGACGCGCGCGATGTTGAACCCGAAGTAGGCGGCGAGGTCGGTCAGGTTTCGCTCCGAGACCGTGCCGGGACCGCCGTAGCCCACCGCCTTCAGGGCCCGGCCGGCGACATCCTCGATCTCGCCGAAGTAGTTGTCCCGCCGGCGCATCTCGTCGCGCATCGCGGCGTTGGCTGCACGAGCCCCGGCTCCGGCGGCGGGGGAAGCGGCGCGCGCCGGGGCGGCCGAGAGAGCCTTAACCCGCTCGAAGAGCGCGACCAGGTGGCTGAGCGCCGTGTCGTCGAGCTTGGCCGAGGGCCGCAGGTAGGGGAGCTTGAGGGCCTGGTACTCGGGGTCCTCCTGCATGCGCGCGATGGCGACCTCGAGCTCCGCACGCCGGTTGGGCGCCGCCGGGTCGACCAGGTCGGCGGGGCTGCACCCGAGCGCGTCGGCGAGCTGGTTGATCGTCGACAGGCGGGGCTCGCGCCGGCCGTTCTCCAGTTGGGAAAGGTACGAGGGTGGCCGGCCCACCACCGCGCCGAGCTCGTCGAGTGTCATCGCCCGGAGCCGCCGATGGTGGCGCAGGCGGTGACCGAACACCAAAGGATCGAGCACAGGGGAGCCGGTTATGGAGCGAAACTTTATCCGAAGTTTCCAAATGTGGCAAGAGCCCTTGAAGTTAGAGGTGACAGGTTGCCGGTTCTTTGGGCATACTCTTAGATCATGAGCGTGGACATCACCCCTCACCCCGCTGCCGAGCGGGTGCTCACGGCTCCGGCGGTCGAGTTCCTCGTCGACCTGCACCGCCGTTTTGACCAACGCCGCCGGGAGCTGCTCGAGGCGCGCGCCGAGCGCGTGAGCGGGCGGATGAAGGTGGAGGATCGCGTGCGCCAGCCCTGGGGGCTCGTGCACGGTGGCGCCTACGCGGCCTTTGCGGAGTCGCTGTCGGGCAGGGTCACCAACGACGTGGTGCGTCCGAACGGCATGGTGGCCGTGGGCATGTCGAACCTGACGACGTTCGTCCGCCCGATCATGCGCGGCACGGTGCACGCGAGCGGCGTGGCGCGCCACCGCGGCCGCACCACATGGGTGTGGGAGCTCGAATTCACCGACGACGAGGGTGAGCTGTGCGCACTTTCGCGCGTCACGATCGCCGTACGACCGGCGCCGGACTTAAATACCTAAACTTCCAGGGTATTTCCACCGATACACATCCCATGGGGGGACCTGTGGTCGGC
>JBPCRR010000277.1:0-13817 GCA_050996645.1 Acidimicrobiales bacterium
GCCCCCCCCCACACCCCCGACCTAACCCCCTCCCCCCCTGCCCCGGGCGGCCTTGCTCGTGGGCCTGCCGGCGGTGATCCTGGTCGCTGCTTTGATCTCGGTGCTCGGCTCCGGCTCCGGCCCGCGGCGCACCGTCGCCGGCCTCGGTACCGCCCCGGCTGCGACGGAGCCGTCGGTGAGCTCCGCAGCGAGCGCTGGCGCCGACTCGACCACCTCGACCGCCACAACCACAGCCCCCCCGGCCACCGACCAGACCCAGACCCAGGTGGCGCTGCCGGCGCTTGGTGAGTTCATCGCCCCCAAGCCCACGACCCACCCGCCGGCCACGAAACCCCCGCCGGGAGCTTCATCGACCGCGCCAACCACGCCACCGACGACAGGTCCTGGGGCGACCACGACCACCCAACCCTGCCCCACCACAACCACGGCGGCGACGACCACGACAACCATCCCTGCGACGACCACGACTACCGCGGCGACCACGACCACGACCAAGCGGACCACCACGACTACCGGGGCGACCACGACGACGACACACACCACCACGTCGGCCGGCCCGACGGTGCATTCCGCCAGCTGCTGAGCGCCCCCGGCGCTGAGAGCGGGGTCTCAGGTTCCCAGGCGATCCAGGCGGATCAGGAGCGCCTGGAGAGCCAGCTGCTCCCCAGGGTTGTAGGCGAGGTTGGCGGCGAGGGCCTGTATTGCCTCGATCGCCGCGACGCAACGCCTGGTGAGCCGGGGGTCCACGAGGTCCCGCCGGTAGGCAGCAGCGAGGGCCGCAAGCCCCGCCTTCAGCTCGTCGGTGCGCTGGCGACGAAGCTCCCGCTTGCGACGCTCCTCGAGCTCCTTGACCCCGGCCTTCGAAGCGGCCCTCGCACTGCGGCCGGCTTTGGCGTTGACCGCCACCGCCTTGTCGTTGCGCTCGAGTAAGGCCTCGGTCTCGCGCTGGTGCTGGGCCTCGAGGGGCACGACGCTCGAATCGAGCAGCTCGAGCAGCTCGTCGACCAGGCGCGCAACCGTGGCACCCGTGCCATCCAGGCGCGATGGCAGCGACCGCCAGGCCCTCTGGCGGTCGCTGAAGCCGGGGTCGCTCGCTAGCAGCTTGGCGCGGTCGATCCGGCCGCCGGCTGCCTCTGCCAGCGCTGCCGCGCGCTCGGGCTCCACGCCCTCGGCCACCAGCAGCTCGGCCAGGTCGCTCGGGCGGAGGGGTGAGAACTCGACGGTCACACAGCGGCTCGCGACGGTGAGCAGTTCGGGGGGGACGTGCTCCGCCGTGATCACGAACACCGTCGACGCCGGCGGCTCCTCGACGATCTTCAGCAGTGCCGGGCCGGCATCCCTCGCCAGGTGGAGCTCGGGGAGGATCAGGACCTTGCGGCGCCCTTCGACCGGGCTTCGCATCGCCGCTCGGATGACCTCGTGCGCGGCTCCAACGGTCAGGACCTGGCCCTCCCGCTCGACTTCGACAACGTCTGGATGGGTCCCGTTGAGCACCCGGCGGCACACCTCGCAGGTGCCGTCGCCGCCAGCCTCACAGAGGAGGGCGGCTGCGAAGCCCCGAGCCGCGGCGGCCTTGCCCACCCCGGCAGGCCCGAGCAGCAGATAGGCGTGGACGGGGCGGCGCGCGGCCGCCCGCAAGGCCTCCACCGCCGGGGCCTGGTGGGCCAGATCGCTGAACAGGGCGCTCATACTGCTCCCTATCTATCCGCGCGCCTCGGCCCGAGGACCATGGCCAGCTGCCTCGACAGGGCCACCAGGTTGCCCTCGCTGTCCCACAGCTCGCCGTCCTCCTCCATCAGCCCGTCGATGAGGAACCGGGTCCGAAACGTGCCCAGCAGCCAACCGGGAGCCGGTCGGCGCCGCACGTGCACGGTCAGTTCGAGGGTGGGCACCCACCCCGCGTCGATCGAGCCGATGAGGGTCGGCGGGAAGGCGTCGGCGAAGGTGACCAGCGACAGCGTCGACGGCGGAGTGCCGTCGGCAAAGCGGATCCACCCGGTGATCTCGAAGGGGTCGTCCTGGCGTGCGCGACCCCAGGGGGTGTCGGGCGGCAACCTGATCTCGTATCGCTGCATCACCGCGGGCGCCACCCAGCCTGCGCCGACCGTCAGCTCCCGCAGGGTCGGGCACTCTTCGGGTGCCGCGATCGATGGAGGCGCGGCGCTCACGCGGGTCGGGCCGCGCATCGTTCCGAGGTCGCCGAAGCCCCCGAGGAGGCGCACCCGCTCGCGCCCACCTTGGATCAGCTCGGCCGTCATCGTCACGAAGGTGCGGCCGGGCTTGACCATCCCGGTGCGCACCAGGACCGGGGCCGACTCGGGCGGCGACAGGTAGTGTGCCGTCACCGTCAGCGGGTCGGGGCGGCCCGCGTCGGCCAGCATCGCCCGCACTGCTATCGCCAGCAGGTACCCGCCGTTTGGGTTGTTGCCGATGTTCCAGCGCGAGTTGACCTCCGCCACCCAGCCGCCCTCCGCGGGGCGAAGGGCGGTGTCGGCCTCGAACTCCGAGGGTGCCGAAGACCCAGATGGTGTAGTGGTCATCGCCAGATCGTGCTCCCGTCCGCGCCGTCCTCCACGATCCAGCCCTCAGCGACCAGCTGGTCGCGAATCGCGTCGGCGCGAGCGAAGTCCCTCGCGCGGCGGGCCTCGTCGCGCAGCGCCGCCTTGGCTTCTGCTGCGGCCCGCTCGTCGGGCGTCACCGCCGCTGCGTCCGAGGCTCCCAGCCCCAGCCCGAGCGCATCCTCGAACAGCTCGAACACTGCCGACGCCGCCGAGGCCGCCGCCTCCGGAGAAGAGGGCGACGCCGAGCGTGCCTGCTTCATCAGGTCGAACAGCCCAGCCACCGCGCGCGGCGTGTCCAGGTCGTCGTCCATCGCCGTGCGGAACGCCTGCAGCGCCGCCGGGTCCGCCGCCCCCCCGCGCGCCAACCGGAACTCGCGGGCGAAGGCATCGAGGCCGGCGAGGGTACGGCCCGCGGCGGCCAGGTTGGACTCCCCGACGGTGATCGGTGAACGGTAATGAGATTGAAGGACCAGCAGCCGCAGCGCTCTCGGGTCGTTCGCGCCGACAAGCTCAGACAGCGAGAGGATGTTCCCGAGCGACTTGCTCATTTTTTCTCCACCTTCGGCCATCACCATCCCCGAGTGGGCCCAGTGGCGTGCGAACGATCGGCCCGCCCCGAGCGCCTGGGCCCGTTCGTTCTCGTGGTGCGGGAAAGCCAGATCGATGCCCCCGCCGTGGAGGTCGAAGCCCTCCCCGAGCAGGTCGAGCGACATCACCACACACTCGGTGTGCCAGCCGGGCCGGCCTGGCCCCCAGGGCGAATCCCAGCTCGGCTCGCCGGCCTTCGCGAACTTCCACAGCACGAAGTCGACGGGCGAGCGCTTGCCCGCCTCCTCGCTCACCTCCACCCGAGCGCCGGCGCGCAGCGTGTCGAGGGCCTGGCGTGCCAGGAGGCCGTAACCCTCGACGCTCTCGGCCGCGAAGTAGACCCCGTCGCCACCGACGTAGGCGTGCCCCGCGTCGATCAGCTCGACAATCAGCGCGCGCATCTGCTCCACGTAGTCGGTCGCGTGGGGAGCGAAGGTCGGTCGCTGCACCCCGAGGCGGTCCATCAGCTCCCACCACCTCTCCTCGTAGTGGGCCGCGACCTCCTCCGCCGGGCGCCCTTCTTCTGCAGCGCGGCGGATGATCTTGTCCTCGATGTCGGTCACGTTCGACACGAAGCGCACGTCTAGGCCGCTCCAGGCCAGGTAACGCCGGATCACGTCCCAGGTGACGGTGAAACGGCCGTGACCGAGGTGGAACTCTCCCGACACCGTCGGGCCGCACACGTACATCGACAACGTGCCCGACCGGCTCGGCTCGAGGGGCACGACGGTCCCCAATGCGGTGTCGAAGAGGTGCAGCACGCCAGTACCGTAGCGGGATCATGCCCGTCCCCGTTCCCGAGAAACCGACCCTCGAAGGCCTCGAAGCCAAGTGGGGGGAGCGCTGGGAGGAGGGGGGCACGTACCGTTTCGACCGCTCGGCGACCCGCAACCAGGTGTACGCGATCGACACGCCACCGCCAACGGTGAGCGGTTCATTGCACATCGGCCACGTCTTCAGCTACACCCAGACCGACTGCATTGCGCGCTACCGCCGGATGCGCGGCCAAGAGGTGTGGTACCCGATCGGCTGTGACGACAACGGGCTCGCCACCGAGTGCCGGGTGCAGAACTACTTCGGCGTCCGCTGCGACCCGACGCTTCCCTACCAGGCGGACTTCGTGCCGCCCGTGGAAGGGGGGTTGGGGAAAGGAGCCCACCCGCTCCCCGTCTCGCGACCGAACTTCGTCGAGCTGTGCCAACGCCTGACCGCCATTGACGAGAAGGTGTTCGAGCAGCTCTGGCGCCACGTAGGGCTCTCAGTGGACTGGAGTCACCTGTACACAACGGGAGGAGAAGCTGCTCGGCGCGCGTCCCAGCGCGCCTTCTTGCGGATGCTCGACCGGGGCCACGCGTACAGCGCCGAGGTACCCACCCTTTGGGACGTGGACTTCAAGACAGCGGTGGCCCAAGCCGAGCTCGAGGACCGGGAGATCCCTGGCGCCTACCACCGGCTGCGGTTCCACCGCAGCGCTGGCGCAGGCGGCGCCCACGAGGTTCTCGTCGACACGGTCCTCGTCGACACCACCCGCCCGGAGCTGCTCGCCGCCTGCGTGGCGCTTGTGGCGCATCCCGACGACGCCCGCTACGGGCCGCTTTTCGGATCGACTGTCACCACCCCGCTATTCGGGGTGGTGGTGCCTGTCGTGGCCCACCCTCTCGCTCAACCCGACAAGGGCACCGGCATCGCGATGATCTGCACGTTCGGCGACACGACCGACGTGGTGTGGTGGCGCGAGCTCGGCCTGCCGGTGCGTGGGATCGTCGGGCGCGACGGCCGCCTGACCGCGACCGCTCCCGACGGGATTCCCTCTGCCGGCGCAGCGCTGTACGAAGCCGAGCTGGCCGGCAAGACCGTGAAGGCCGCCCAGACCCGCACGGTGGAGCTGCTCGCCGCTGCCGGCGATCTGGCCGGCGAGCCCCGTCAGATCACCCACCCGGTCAAGTTCTACGAGAAGGGCGACCGCCCGCTCGAGATAGTCACCAGCCGCCAGTGGTTCATAGCCACCCTCGCCCACCGCGAAGCCCTCCTCGGGCGCGGGCGCCAGCTGCGTTGGCACCCGCCCTACATGGCGGCGCGCTACGCGAGTTGGGTGGAAGGCCTCAACAGCGACTGGCTGATCAGTCGTCAACGCTTCTTCGGCGTCCCCTTCCCCCTCTGGTACCCGCTCGACTCGTCCGGCATCCCGGACCACTCCCGGCCCTTGCTGGCCGATGAGTCCCGCCTGCCGGTGGACCCGAGCACCGACGTCCCCGACGGCTACGCCGAGGCCCAACGTGGCCAGCCCGGCGGCTTCGTCGGCGACCCCGATGTGATGGACACCTGGGCGACCTCCTCGCTGACCCCTCAGCTGGCAGGGGGCTGGGAGGACGACCCGGAGCTGTTCTCGAGGGTGTGGCCGATGGACCTGCGGCCGCAGGCACACGACATCATCCGGACGTGGCTGTTCTCCACTGTGGTCCGCGCCCACCTCGAGTTCGACACGTTGCCGTGGAGCGACGCGGCCATCGCAGGGTGGATCCTCGACCCCGATCGCAAGAAGATGTCCAAGTCGAAGGGGAACGCGACCACCCCCCAGGAGTTCTTGGACCGCCACGGCACCGACGCTGTGCGCTACTGGGCGGCCAGCGGCCGGCCCGGCACCGACACCGCCTTGGACGAGGGCCAGATGAAGATCGGCCGTAAGCTCGCGATCAAGCTGCTCAACGCGTCCAAGTTCGTGCTGGCGAACGTGGCGCCGGCGGCGGGCGCCAGTGGCGAGGCGGCCGGGGGCGAGGCCTTGGACCGGGCGTTGCGGGCGGCGCTGGCGGAGCTGATCGACGAAGCCACGGGCGCGTACGAAGCCTATGACTACGCCCGGGCGCTCGAGCGGACGGAGGCGTTCTTCTGGTCGTTCTGCGACGACTAAGTCGAGGTGGTCAAGGCGCGCGCCTACGGCACCCTCGGCGAGGAGCGCGCGACTGCCGCGCGCGCCGGCCTCCGCCAGGCGCTATCGGTGCTGCTCAGGCTCTTCGCGCCCGTGCTCCCCTATGTCACCGAGGAAATCTGGTCCTGGTGGCACGAAGACGGCGATTCGATCCACCGCCAGTCTTGGCCGCGCACCGGTGAGCTCGGCTCCCTGGACGGCAACCCGCAAGTCTGGACGGTGGCCGCCGAGGTGCTGGGCGAGGTCCGCCGGGCCAAGACCGAGGCGGGAAGGAGCCTGCGCGCGCCGATCGCTTCCCTGAAGGTGGTGGACGTCGAGGAGAGGCTGGGGCTCCTCGAAGCGGCGGCGGACGACCTACGCGAAGCGGGCACGGTGGCGCAACTGACGCTGGAGACCGCGACGCCCGATCGCCCGGCGGGGGTGGAGGTGACGCTCGGCGCCGAGTAGGGCGCTCGGCGACGGTGGTGTGGCGCAGCGATGTTGCGCCGGCGGTGTGGACCGCCCCACGGCCGCAGTCATACAGTCTGGGGTCATGCCCCTCAACCTTGATGCAGTCGGCGCGACGAGTGAACCCTACGAGGCCTCGTGGACCTCGAAAGACTGCCTGCTGTACGCGCTGGGCGTGGGAGCCGGGGTCATCGACCCGACGGGTTTCGAACTGGAGTTCACCACCGAGAACACCGCAGACGTGACCCAGAAGGTCCTGCCGACCTTCCCCGTCGTGGTGCCCGCCGGCGCTGGGGGTTTCGCGCGCATAGGCAGGTTCAACCCGGCCATGCTCGTCCATGGCGAGCAGGCGGTGGTGCTGCACGGGCCGCTGCCCGTCGAGGGAACCGTCTCGTCGGTGAGCACGGTGACGGGCATCTACGACAAGGGCTCTGGGGCCGTCGTGGCCAGCGAGAGCGTCGCTACCGACACGTCCACCGGCCAGCCTCTTTGGACCACCCGCATGTCAGCGTTCATCCGGGGCGAGGGTGGCTTCGGCGGCGACCGCGGTCCGTCGGGCAAGGCCGAGCCCCCGGACCGGGAGGCGGACAAGACCGTCACCTACGCCACACGCCCCGATCAAGCCCTGCTCTACCGCCTCTCAGGGGACCGCAACCCGCTGCATTCAGATCCCAAGTTTGCGGCGCTCGGAGGCTTCGAGCGCCCCATACTGCACGGCCTCTGCAGCTTCGGCTTCACGGGGAGGGCCCTGCTGCACACCTTCTGCGACTCCGACCCTGACCGCTTCGGCTCCATGTCGGCCCGCTTCTCCAAGCCGGTCTACCCCGGCGAGGACCTTACGGTCGCGATGTGGGACCTCGGTGACGGCAAGGTCTTCTTCCGTACCCTGACAAGCCAGGGCGTGGTGATCGACGCCGGCGAGTTCACTCACCGCTGATCCCCGTCCGCACCGGCCCTTACTCACCACTGGGCGCAACGCCGCCAGCGGCGTCAGGGCTCTCGTCCACCACGCCCGCCGCGTCGAGGACGCTGCGGTGTGCGTAGAGCTCGGCCCCCCACGCCCGCAACACTAGGGCTATGGCGTCGGACGGCCGACACGAGAGCACAAGAGGTTGGCCCCCCTTGTCGATCTCCAGTGACGCGAAGTAGTGCCTGCCGTCCTCCACCGCCGTGATGACCCCGCGTTCGAGGCGGGCGTCGAGCAGCGACACCACCGAGACGAACAGGTCCCAGGTGCCCGGACGCTGCGCCGCCTCGCCCGACCACTTGGCATGTATCGCCCTGGCTTCGGGTTGGCCCATCACGATCCGCAGGAGCCGGTGAGGCTCGTCGATCTCGCGCAGCACCACCATGCCCGCCTCCACCCCCGCGCCGGCGGGCACCGCTGTGCGCGCCTCGTGGACCTCCACGCGCACCAGGTCGGAGAGCACCGATCGACAGTAGCGGTCGCCAAGGCGTCTACAGCCTCCACTAGCCCAGCCAAGGGGGCCTGGCCAGGACGAGTCCCGCCACCTCGGCGGCTCCCGCTCGAAGCAGCACCCGGGCGACCTCCCTAAGGGTGCACCCCTCGGTGAACACGTCATCGACTACCAGGACCGTGGCGCGGCGCACCCGGACGGGGTCCGCCACTGCCAGGACCCTTCGCAACGGCCCCTCGGCAAGCGCCAACCTCTCGGTGAAGGACCGCCCAGTCAGCGCCGGCGTCTCCGCCTGCTTCGACACTGCTCGAAGGTCGACGTCCCAGCCCGCCTCGAGCATCTCTGACAGCCGCTGTACCAGCAGTCCCGTCGGGTCCCACCGCCGGCGGGCGCCGGGGCCCAGGTAGGCGGGCATGGGCACGATCAGGTCGAACTCCTCGAACCAGGTCGCGTGCTGCGAGAGATAGGAGGCGAGCAGTCGCGCCAGGGGGGCTGCCCGCCAGCGTTCGTGGCGGTACTTGTAGGCGACTATGCACGAGCGCAGCGACCCGGAGTACACGCCGGCGGAGAAGACCACCGAAAACTGGCGGTCAGCCCGGCTGCACCACCGGTTGGGACAAAGGCCGCCCCTCGGCAGGCCTTGCCCGCACACGGAGCACCACCGCAGCGTCGGGGGCTGTTGTTGGTCCCACTCGGGGCTCGATGCCATCGGGCTCCTCCAGGTCAGGGTCCACCTTTGGAGCCAGCATTGGGGCGCCGGCCGAGCCCAGTGCCATCGTGGCAGCCGGCTGTGACCGGCCCAGCTAAGTCACGGGGCTACGTCAGCGGCGCCGGCGGGCCTTCAGCGAGTAGGTGAGAGGGAACTTCGGCCACCCCGCCGGGAGGCGGTAGAAGCCGTCGTCCCCCTTGACCGCCCAGGGCCAGGGCGCGTTCGTGTAGGACTGCTCGTAGAACAGCTCCAAGTCGAGTCCCGCGTCGAGGACCGCCGTGACGACCTCGCTCAGGGCGTGGACGCGCTCGAACGACACGGTGTTGTCGAACGTCGCGTCCGGAGCGGCGTAGGTGCCGCCCTTCTCGTCCCAACGGGTGTAGCGGGCCTCGAAGGTGTCCTGGGTGAGGGTGCGACCGTCAACGACGACACCCATGACGACCGGGTGGATCTCCACGAGGTAGACGACGCCACCGGGGCGGAGGAGCCGCGCCACCACCTGCGCCCACCTGTCGATGTACGGCAACCAGCACAAGGCACCGATGCCGGTGTAGACGATGTCGAAGGTCCGTCCCCCGAGCGCCTCGCAGGCGTCGTAGACATCAGCGCAAACGAACTCGCCGGGGAGCCCAGACCCCGCGGCCAGCGCCGTCGCGGCCTCGACCGCGGCGGGCGCGAAGTCCACCCCCACGACTCGCGCCCCGTGGCGGGCCCACGAGAGGGTGTCGGTTCCCAGGTGGCATTGGAGGTGCACCAGGTCACGCCCCGCCACCGGACCGAGCTCGACCAGCTCGAAGGGCCGTATGTCGTCGCGCCCGGCGCGAAAGCCCTCGAGGTCGTACAGCTCGCTAGCTGCGTGATGCGCCACGGCCTCGTCCCAGCGAGCCCGGTTCGCGGCTATACCGTCGGCCTCGGGCTCAGGCACCGGCCGACACGGATCGACCGTAACACGACCGCGGATCCCGGACCGTGCTACGAATCGGTCCATGCGAATCGACGTGATCGTGGAGATCCCCAAAGGCACCCGCAACAAGTACGAGGCCGACGACCAGGGACGGATCTGGCTGGACCGGATGCTGTTCACCTCGACGAGGTACCCCGAGGACTACGGCTATGTGCCCGAGACCCTCTCCGAGGACGGCGACCCCCTGGACGCCATGGTGTTCCTGGAGGAGCCGACCTTCCCCGGCTGCCACATACACGCCCGGCCGGTCGGGGTCTTCGCCATGCGCGACGAGGAGGGGGTGGACAAAAAGCTGATCTGCGTGCCCGCCACCGACCCGCGCACCGAGGCGGTGACCGAGCTGCACCACATCTCCGATCATCAGCTCAACGAGATCGCACACTTCTTCCAGATCTACAAGGACCTCGAGCCGGGGAAAGGCACCCAGCCCGGAGGGTGGGAGCCTCGGGAGGCTGCCGAAGCGGCCGTCGAGGAGGCGCGGCAGCGCTACCGGGCCCGTTAGGCGGGATCGCTAAGCGGTAACCGAGCGAGTCCTTCGGCGGGGCTGAGGCTTTCTGGGCGGCTTGCGGAGCGTCTGGGTGAATCCCTGCCGCAAGCTGTCGAAGAGGACCTCGACGTCGGGCGCCGCAGCGAGGTCGGCGTTGACGGCCACCTTGAGATCGCCGATGTGGCCGCCCATGGTCACGTTGAGCGCGGCGCCTCCCCGCGGACCGAAACCGATCATCCCCAGCACCTGAGCCCCGCCGATGTAGAGCGGGATGCCCGGACCGGGGACATTGCTGACCACCGCGTCCAAGGCGCCCACCGCCGCTCCCACGAGGCTGCGCAGCATCGGCAGCCGGTTGGCCACCCCGGCAATCGCCTCGACCAGGCCGATCGCCGGCTCCGAACGCGCCTGGGCGACCAGGTCGTGCAGCAGCCGGATCCGTTGGATCGGGTCGTCGACGCCGAAGGGGGCCAGCACCCGAACCGCCGAGACCTGATTGCGCAGGAGGAAGTCGGTCTCGCCGGTACGTGTATTGATCGGCACACCGATCCGGACTCCCACGGCGGTCGACCCATGGCGGCGGTGGTACTCCTCGAGACCCGCAGTGACCGAAGCCAGGTAGACGTCGTTGACGGTCCCCCCTGCGGCCTTCGCCATTCGGACGGCGTCGTCGAGGGCCACCTCGATCACCGCCAAGCGCCCCGCCATGGACCGTCCGGTCATCAGCGGGCTCAGGGCTCTCGCCGTGGGGGCGGCTACACGGGCGGCCGAGCGCAGCATCTCGAGGAGCGCCTGCGCCTGCGGGCCCGGCTCAGGGTCCGACAGGATCTCGCGAACCCCTGTCGCGACCAACGGGGCGAACTGGCGCAGCATCGACACCCCGCGTTGAAGCTCGTGGCTCAAGTCGTCGAGCATCCGGTCGAAGCTGTTGGGCTCGATACCGGCCGCCGCGAGCGGATCTCGCTCGCTCTCCGCTGCCGCCTCACGGGCGTCGGTACCGTCCGTGGTGGAGCCCTGGGTGGGCGACCACTCGGGTCCGGGATCCGGTTCCAGGTCGAAGAGCACTAATCCGAGCTTCACCAGCCCGATCCCGTCGGTCAGGCTGTGGTGGATCTTCACGACCAGCGCCGACCTCGAGCCGGCGAGGCCTTCCACGAACAGCATCTGCCACGGCGGACGCGCCTTGTCGAGGCCTTCGGCGGCCATCGGTTCCGCCAGCCGCAGCGATGTATCGAAGTTTGCGGGCGGAGGGGCTACGACGCGGCGAAGGTGGTAGGGCAGATCGAAGCTCGCATCGGGCACCCACCGGGGGTTGACGCCGGGTACCGGACTGCTCACCACCTTGTCCTTGAACCGGGGCAGGAGCCGGGTCACCCGCTCAACGTGGCGCTCCACGCGCTCGAAGCTCAGCCCCTCGGCCAGGTGAACCACGATCACGATCGTCGAGCGCAGCAGCGGCTCGTGGTCCTCGACCGACCACATCAGAGCCTCGACGTCCGACATCTGGGGTTCGAACTGAAACGCGTCGCTCATGCTGGCCTCCCGGAGCCGCGCGCCTTCGTCGAGCGAACTGGGCTCAGACCCCCACCAGCCCCGCAACTATGTCGAACGCCTGGCCCACGGTGGTCAGCTGCTCGGGATCGACGTCGGGGATCTTGATCGAGAAGGCGTCGTTGAGCGCCAGGGTTATCTCCACCACCGCCAAGCTGTCCGCGTCGAGATCCTCGCGCCAGCGGGCCTCGGGCACGACTCCCGCCGGCTCGATGTCGAGCACCTCGGCGACGCAGCCCTGGAATGTAGAGAAAGCTTCGGCCCGGTCCATCTCTGAGCGCCTTTCGGTCCGGCAAGGAACCCTAGACCGTACTCGTTCGACCAGGCCAGCGTGACAGCCAGTCGCTAGGGTGGCGCTCCATGCCGGGACTCCTGGAGGGCAAGCGAATACTCGTTACGGGGGTGCTCACCGACGACTCGCTGGCCTTCGCAGTGGCCGACCAGGCGCAACGCGAGGGCGCCGAGATCCTCCTTACCGGAGCCGGGAGAGGCCTTCGACTGACGTCTCGGGTCGCGCGGCATCTCTCCCCCGTGCCGGAGGTCCTCGAGCTCGACGTAACCGTTCCCGCTCAGGTGGACGCCGCCGTCGGCGCCGTCGGCGAGCGCTGGGGTGCGCTCGACGGAGTACTGCACTCGATCGCCTTCGCTCCTCCGGCTTGCCTGGGCGGCGGGTTCCTCGACGCTGGGTGGGACGACGTCAAGGTGGCTCTGGAGATCTCGGCGTACTCCCTGAAGGTCCTGGCGGTCGCCTTCCGGCCCCTGCTTCGGGCAGCGGGCGGGGGCTCGGTCGTGGGCTTGGACTTCGATGCGACTGTGGCGTGGCCCGGATACGACTGGATGGGTGTCGCAAAGGCGGCGCTCGAGTCCACCTCGCGCTACCTGGCGCGCGACCTCGGCCCCGACCGCATCCGTGTCAACCTGGTGTCCGCAGGGCCTATCAAGACTATCGCCGCTCGGTCGATCGCAGGCTTCTCACGCTTCGAGGAGGTTTGGGACGGCAGGGCTCCGCTCGGCTGGAGCGTCGAGGATCCGGTCCCGGTCGGCAAGGCGTGCGTGGCTCTGTTCTCCGACCTGTTCCCGATGACCACCGGCGAGATAATCCACGTCGACGGCGGCTACCACGCCATGGGGGTGTGACGTGAGCGGTCGCACCGTGTTGGTGACAGGCGGCGGCCGGGGGATCGGGCGGGCCACCGCCATGGCCTTCGCTGCCGCCGGCGACCGGGTGGCTGTCACCCACCGGCGCGAGCCGGTGGAGGGGTTCTTCTCGGTGCACTGCGACGTCACCTCGACCGAGGAGGTCGACGCCGCGTTCGCCGCGGTTGAGGCGGAGCTCGGCGCGGTGGAGGTCCTCGTCGCCAACGCCGGCATCACCGCCGACATGCTGCTGCTGCAGATGAAGGAGGACGCTTTCAACACGGTGGTCGACACCAACCTCGGGGGCGCCTACCGGGTGGCGCGGCGCGCCACCTCGAAAATGATCAGGGCCAGGAAGGGCCGCATCATTTTGATCTCCTCGGTGGTGGCCATGACCGGCTCCGCTGGACAGGCCAACTACGCGGCGTCCAAGGCCGGCATGATCGGTTTCGCCCGCTCGCTCGCCCGAGAGCTCGCCAGCCGAAACGTGACCGTCAACGTGGTGGCACCTGGGTTCGTCACAACCGACATGACCGCTTCTCTGGGGGAGGCCCGTCAATCCGAGATCATCGACCAGGTCCCCCTAAAGCGCATGGCCAGCGCCGAGGAGGTGGCGGCGGCGGTGGTGTTCCTCGCGTCTGAAGCAGCCGGTTACATCACCGGTGCGGTCCTGCCGGTCGACGGTGGGCTGGGAATGGGACACTGAGATGAACGCCGGCAACAGCGACGCTCGCCTGCCGCGCCCAGAGGAGGTGCTCGCCCACCGGCCGCCCTTCCTCTTCGTCGACGAGGTCACCGAGATCGTCCCGGCAACATCGGCCAAGGGAAGGTGGCGCCTGAGCGGGGAGGAAGCCTTCTTTGCAGGCCACTTCCCCGGGCGCCCCACCCTGCCGGGTGTGTTGATGGTCGAGGCGCTGGCTCAGCTCGGCGGCATCGCCGTGCTCTCCGCCGAGCGATTCACAGGAGCGCTGCCGCTGTTCGGGGGGGTCGAAAAGGCTCGCTTCCGGCGCCAGGTCGTCCCCGGTGGCA
>JBPCRR010000283.1:0-3117 GCA_050996645.1 Acidimicrobiales bacterium
GTGTTGGCGTCAGCGACCGCTTCGCCGCCGGCGTCACGAATCTCCTGGGCCACCTTCTCTGCCGCCGACTGATCGGCGCCATCGCCGCTCACCGAGCCTCCCAGGTCGTTGACGACCACGCGGGCGCCGCGTGACGCGAGCAACAGCGCGTGGGCGCGCCCGAGGCCGCCGCCGGCGCCGGTGATTATCGCTACCTTGCCGTCGAAACCAAGATCAGACATGGCGGGCAAGGTACCCCGACGACCTATCGCGAGGCAAAGGCGCCTGGCCGGCTCATCATCCTGCGATGCCAGCGGTGCGGGGTGGCGAGCAGGGCCCGGGGGTAGTCCTCGAACATCCACCGTGCGAAGCTGCGCCTCGTCCAGGCGTTTGCGCCGGTGAGCGCGATGGCAGCCATTACGCCGCGGCGGTGGGACAACGCCTCCGACAGGGACCGGCCCAACCGATCGTCCACTGCCATTCCGCGGGCGATGTCGCGCTCGTAGTCCCGTGCCGCCACCTCGGGGTGCTGAGGGCCGGCGCGATCGAGCGCCAACGAAGCCGCCACCGCCGTGTCGAAGGCCTGACCGATGCCTTCGCCGGTCATGACGTCTGTGGCGCGGGCGGCATCCCCGACGAAGAGCACCCGGCCCCCTAGCGAGGACAGCGCGCTCCGGCCTATGCGGGCAGGGATCGGCCACGACTTCCAAGGAGCCTCGGCCGCGGCGCCGGCGCCGAGCACCTCCCGGATGTGGGGGCGCGACAGGATCTCCGCCCACCATTGTTTTGTCTGGCCCACCGGCTGATCGGGATGGCGGTGGATCCCGAAGCCGACGTTGGCCCCGCCGCCGGGGAGGGGGAACGACCACACGTATCCCGGCAACAGGTCGGGCTCGAACCACACCCACATGTCGCGAGCCGCCTCGCGTCCGACGCCCGTGAAGTACTGGCGCACCGCGTGCCACTCGCCGAGGTATCCCGGCTCCTCGGCCCCGGTGAGCTTGCGCATGGGTGACCACATGCCGTCCGCGGCCACCACGTAGGAGGCTCTGAGGATGCGGCCCCCAGCGAGCTCCACCTGCGCCGAGTGGCCGTCGTCGACGGCACCGGCACCCGTGACGGGCTGGCCTTCGATGACCGCCACCCCCTCCCGCCGAGCACGCTCCACGAGCGCCGCATCGAGGTCCACCCGTCGCGCTGAGGCCGCGTAGAGGGACCCGTCGTCGGGGAGCGGGAGCCGGGCGATCCGTCCATCGGGCGCCCGGACGCGGGCACCGGCGACGGGCTGCCACGACTCCACGTCCTTCGGCTGCAGTCCGAGGGCCTCCAGGTGCCGCAGTGCGTTGGTGGTCAGGCCGTCCCCGCAGCACTTGTCCCTCGGAAAGCGCGCCTTGTCGATGAGCGCCACGCTCCGACCCCGCCGGGCGAGGGTGATCGCCGCCGCAGCTCCTGCGGGGCCCGCCCCCACCACCACGACGTCGTTTGAGTCAGGCGATGTGGTCGGCATGGACTGGCGCCACGCTAGCGGCGGAGCAAGTCCGCCAGCGCGCCCTGCAGGTCGGGATGGGCGAACCGAAAGCCACTCTGGAGCAGAAGCTCCGGTCGGGCTCGTTGGCCCGACAGGAACAGTTCAGTGGCCATCTCCTTACCCATGACCGTCCGGAGGACCGGCGCCGGCACCCTCAAGACGGCGGGCCGGCGAAGGACCCGCGCCAAGGTCCGGGTGTAGTCGGCGTTGGTGACCGGGTTCGGCGCGACCATGTTGAGCGGCCCGCTGAGCGACGCCGTCTCGAGGGCGTGGGCGATGGCGTCAACGTGGTCTTGGACGGCTATCCAGCTCATCCATTGCTGCCCACTGCCGAGCTTGGCACCCAAGCCGAGCCGGAACATCGGCAGCACGGCCTTCAACGCGCCGCCGCCGGCCGCCAGCACGATCCCCGTGCGCAGGAACACCGTGCGGACGCCCGCCGCGGCCGCCGGCTCCGTCGCCGCTTCCCAGCGCTGGCAGAGGTCGGCGAGGAACCCCTCGCCAGGCGGGCTCTCCTCGTCGAGGTCTTCATCACCGCGGTCTCCGTAGAAGCCCACGGCCGAGCCGCTGAGCAGCACCGCTGGCGGCGGGTCCAGCCTCGCCAGAGATCGGGCGAGGAGGTGCGTGCCCTTGACCCGGCTCTCGAGCACCTCAGCCTTGTAGCCCTCGTTCCAGCGCCGGCCGAAGATGCCTGCGCCGGCGAGGTGGACAGCGGCGCCGACACCGGCGAGGCTCTCGACGTCGAGCAGCCCACGCTCGGGGTCCCAGGCCAGCTCACCCGGACCGGTCGTGGCCGGCGAGGCGCGTACCACACGCAGGACCTGATGGCCCCGGCTCTCCAGGACCGGCATCAGGTGGCGTGCGATCAGGCCGTGCGAACCCGTGAGCGCGATCTTCATGGCGCCGGCCACCCTAACTGGATCCTCTTCAGCTTCGCCGGCCCTCGCCGCGAAGCTGAGGCCCGTCGGGGTCCGATGCAGTTCGAGCGTGCCACCTTCGCCGCCTACGACCCCCCGATCCCGCCGGGAGGGCCCGATCGGTTGCTGGGCCCGCCAGCAGATTCCTGTCGCCCTGCGCAACTCGGAGATGTGGCGGTGAAGGGCAAGCGCCCGGTCGGCCATGATTGAGGGATGCCCGACAGCCCCTGGATGGCCGATGCCTGCTCACTGGTGGACGCTTTCCGCTCCGGTGAGCGCAGCCCGGCCGAGGAACTGGAGGCCAGCCTGGCCGCGATCGAGCGATCCAACCTCAACTGCTTCTCGTTCGTCGACCCCGAGCGGGCACAGCAGACCTGCGCCGGCGCAGACGTCTCGATGCCTTTCGGCGGGGTGCCGACCGGCATCAAAGAGCTGACCCCGTACGAGGGGTGGCCGAACACCGAGGCGTCGCTGGTGTTCCGCGACCGGCGCGCTGATCACACGAGCCGCCACCTGCAGCGGCTGCTTCGCGACGGGGGGATCGTCCCGGTCGGGCTCACCACGTCGAGCGAGTTCGGGGGCCTCAACGTCTCGGTGACCAAGCTCAACGGGGTCACCCACAACCCGTGGCAGCCGGGCCGGACCGCAGGCGGTTCATCGGGTGGTTCTAGCGCGGCGGTCGCCGGGGGGCTG
>JBPCRR010000355.1:0-19031 GCA_050996645.1 Acidimicrobiales bacterium
GTGTGGTACTTGCGGTAACGGTCGGCGATGGTCCAGCAGACGGGGCCGAACAGCAGGATCGGCAGCGTCTGGAGGGCGACCACCAGGCCGACGTCGAAACCCGAGTGGGTGCGGGTGAAGACCAACCAGGACTGCGCCACCCCCTGCATCCACGTCCCCGTCATCGACACGGTCTGGCCCACGAAGTAGTAGCGGAAGTTGCGCACCTTGAGCGACGAGAAGGTACGTCTCAGCTTCCCGTCGGTTGCCAAGCTCATCTGCCTCCAGTCGTTAGGCTGGCTAACGAATCCTACCAGACCGGGCGGGTGTCAGGCTCGGACGAGGATGCGCCCGCACTGGTCGCAGTAGGAGACGACCTCCTTGGCCGTGTGTCGCAGCTTGTCGAGCTCGGTGGCAGGAAGGTTCAGGTGGCAGCCGCCGCAGCGATCCCCCACCAGGCGTGCGGCGCCGATCCCGCCAAGTCGCGAGCGCAGCCGCTCGTAGGTGGCAAGCAGTTCGGGTGGCAGGTGGAGGGCCAGAGAGCCGCGGGCCTCGTTGAGCGCAGCCAGCTCGCGGTCGATCACCGCTTCGCCCGCCGCGAGGCGCTCCTCGATCGCCTGGCGCTCTGTGGCATTGACCCGCTGCTCGGTCTCTGCGGCGGCCAGCGTGGCGTCGAGGGGCTCGCGCTCCTCCAGCACCGCCAGCACGCGGTCTTCGAGCTCGGACGACCTCGCGCGCAGTGCAGCCGCCTCCGCAGCCATGGCCTGCAGCTCGCGCGACGCACTTACCTCGCCGCTGTAGAGGCGACGTTCGACCTCGCGGATCCGGGCTTCGGACGCCTCGAGATCGGACTCGAGACGTTGCTGGCGTTGCACGACCTCGTCCAGCCGGGTCCGGACCTGGGCTGCGTCAGCCAGCTGGCGTTGGGCCCCTTCCCGGTTGGCCTTCAACTCCGCCCGCTCCGGAAGAGTCGTGCGCCGGTGGAGGTGTTGGTCGATGTCCAGGTCGCCCTCCTGCAACTCGAGCAGCCACTCCAGGGTTGTGGCCATTCCTAGGTGGCGGGCGGAGAGGTCGAAGGCGAGGTGGTAACCGGGGTCGTCTGCGGCGTCGTGGTGGCCGTCGGCGTGCTGGTGGGAGTGGTAGTCGCCGAGGTAGTAGTCGTCGAGGTGGTGGTGGGCGGCGTGGTGGTGGGCGGGGGGATGGTCGTGGGCGGTGGGGCCTGGTTGTGGCCCGTGTGGTCGTCTTTTCGCAAAGACGGCGAGTCGATGTAGGTGCCTGGCGGTATCTGGCTGTAGTCCGGCAAGGGGAAGGGGACCGCCGGCGCGCCTGCGAGTGCCTGGATCATGAAGTCGTGCCAGGTCTCGGCAGGAAACGTGCCACCGAAGACCTGTCCGTAGCCCGGGATCTGGATGGCCTTCTCGCCCACCAGGTTGCCCATCCACACGGTCGCTTCCATCTGGGGAACGAAGCCGTTGAACCACGCGTCAGCGTTGTTCTCGGTCGTACCAGTCTTGCCCGCTGCCTGCCGGTCGGGGAGCGCTGCGGCCGCGCCGGTACCGTATGCCACGACCGCTTCGAACGCGAGCATGGCCTCGCGGGTCACTTGCGGGGATATCACCCGGTGCCCCGAGTCCCCACCTCGGAGCACGGTGGCGCCGGTGTTGTCGACCACATGGTCGATGAACGACGGCTTGTGGTAGACGCCGTCGTCGGCCACCGTGGCATACGCGGCTGCCATCTGGATGGGCGGCACGGCGTAGGAGCCAATGACGATCGATGGAAAGGGCGGGATGTCACCGGTTATGCCGAGGCTGTGCGCCATGTTGATCACGTTGGGCAGACCGACCTCGTGTGCGAGGCGCATGAACGCGCAGTTCGTCGATTGGGCGGTGGCCTGGATAAGGCTCTCCACGCCGCCTCCGTTGCCTTCGTCGTTGTGCGCCGGCGCCTTCGTGACCAGGTCGTGGTCGGTCGGAAAGTCGATGCCGCAGGGCGAGCTGCCGTCGACCGTGTCGTAGGGCGAGAATCCCTGTTGCAGCGCCGCCAGCAGGGTGAAGACCTTGAAGCCCGAGCCAGGTTGGCGCAGGCCCTGAGTTACCACGTCGAACTTCGATTGGTTGTAGTCCAGGCCGCCGACCATCGCCCGCACCTTGCCGGTCGGGGGGTCTATCACGACCATCGCCTCCTGGTAACCGCCTGAGTTTCTCGGCGTGTCGGCCGCTGACTTCTGCTCGGCGAGGTACTGCAGGTCCGGGTCGAGGTTGGTGTAGATCTTGAGGCCGCCTTCGAACAGCGCGGCATAACGCTCCTGGTAGTTGCCCCCGATCGGGCTGTTGGGGCCGAGCAGCTCGCTCTTGACCTCCTGCACGTAGTAGTCGTCGATGGTGTCGGCGGCGTGTGCGGGTTGGGTGAGCGCGGTTGGGATCGGCTCGGCGTTGGCGGCGTCCGCGTCGGCTTTGTTGATGTGGCCGTAGTGGACCATGCGGCCCAGGACCTCGGCCCGTCGGACCCTCGCGGCATTGGGGTGCGCCAACGGGTCGTAGCCGTTGGGGTCCTGGATCAGCCCAGCAATGAGGGCGGCCTGCGAAAGGCTCACGTCCCTGGCGGAAACGTCGAAGTACTGGTTTGCCGCGGACTCGACGCCATAGGCGCCGTTGCCCAGGTATATGACGCTGAGGTACGCCTCGAGGATCTGGTCCTTGGAGTACTGCTGCTCCAGCCTCTGGGCGAGGACCGCCTCCTTGATCTTGCGGGAGAGCTTGCGCTGCGGGGTCAGGTAGACGTTCTTGACTAGCTGCTGGGTGATCGTCGAGCCCCCCTGGAGCCTCCCCGCCGAGCTCGAGTTCGAGCTGAGCGCCCTGATCGTAGATGGGAGGTCTACACCACCATGGATGTAGAAATGGGCGGCCTCTGTGTCGAGCACCGCGTGGATGAGCACCGGTGCGACCTGGTCGAGGGTGACCGGCTTCTGGTTGACTGAGTCGTGGAGGACCGCCAGCACGGTCTTGCCGTCGGCCGCGTACACGGTCGACCCCTGACGCAGCGAGGTCGAAAGCGGGGCCAACGGCACGTCGGTGGCGTTGGCAGCCCCTGACCACAGGCCAGTGCCGACGGCCACCATCGAAGCGGCGGCAACGGTCACGACGACACCGCCGGCGCAGACGATTGCAAGCAGGCGAGGCCATCGGCGCACGATTCGAGGATGGTAGTGGCGGCTACGCTGCGGCTGTGACCACCACCGCCCAGCCGGCCAGAGCTGCCGACGGCACCGCGGACAGCCCCGAACGGCTGATCTCCTCCAGGGTCGAACAGCTCCTCGACGAGCATCCCCCGGGTACCACTCCCGAGCCCGAGTTCCTTGCCGCGCAGTTCGACGCCGGCCTTGCCTGGGTGCACTTCCCCGAGGGTTGCGGCGGCTTGGGCGTGTCCCGCAAGCTGCAACCGATCGTCAACGACCGCCTCCGCGCGGCGCGAGCTCCCCACGGTGGCATGCGAAACCCGATTGGCTATGGAATGGCCGCCCCGACGATCCTGGCGCAGGGCTCCGAAGACCAGAAACGCCGCTACCTGAGGCCGCTGTTCGCCTGCGAGCACATCTGGTGCCAGCTCTTCTCCGAGCCCGGGGCGGGCTCCGACGTGGCCAGCCTCTCCTCCCGAGCGGTCAAAGACGGCGAGGAATGGATCGTCAACGGCCAGAAGGTCTGGACAACCCTCGCGCACACCTCTCACTACGGCATGCTCCTTGCGCGCACCGACCCGAGCGCGGCGAAGCACAAGGGCCTTACCTACTTCGTCGTGGACATGAAGGCACCCGGGGTAGAGGTACGCCCCCTGCGCCAGATGACCGGCGACGCCGAGTTCAACGAGGTGTACTTCACCGACGTGAGGATCCCTGACTCCGAGCGGCTGAGCGACGTCGGTGAAGGCTGGCGCGGCGCCATAATCACCCTCATGAACGAGCGTGTCTCCATCGGAGGCAGCATCGCACCCCGCGGGGGCGGGCCGATCGCCACGGCTGTCAGCGTGTGGTCCAAGCGCGCCGAGGAGGACCGGGACCCCTCGCTGCGCGATCGGCTGGTGAAGCTGTGGGTCGAAGCGGAGGTGCTCCGCCTCACCAACCTGCGCTCCGCAGCCGCCTCGCTGCTCGGCACCCCCGGACCCGAAGGATCGACCGCCAAGCTGGCCTACGCCGAGCTCAACCAGCGCATCTACGCGCTCGCGGTCGACCTGCTGGGCCCAGAGGGGATGCTCTACGACTCATACGAGATGCGCAGGCCGGCCGGGGTGGGCGGCGTGGGCGGGGGGGGCCAGCGTCTTTTTCTTCGCTCGCGGGCCAACTCCATCGAAGGTGGCACTTCAGAAGTGATGCGCAACATCCTCGGAGAGAGGCTTCTCGGGCTCCCCGGGGACGTCCGGGTGGACAAGGACCGGCCCTGGAGCGAGGTGCCCCGAAACTAGCCCGCGGTTCCGAGGGGCAGCTGGAGCTGCCCGCTCGCCACCTCCAGCGCCGTGTCGAAGACCCGCTCGAAGAGCTCGCGTTTCCGGCGGAGAGCCCAAAGCTCGAGTTCGATGTCGTCGCTCGCCTCGACCACCACCTCGACCCGACGGGCCCCGGTCAAGAACACGTCGATTTCCGCCACCGGTCCTCCGTAGCTGCGATCGAGCCCGTCGGCTACTTGCAGCAGCGCGATCAGCTTGGTGACCCTCTCGCGCTCCTCGGGACCCAGGTCGGCGAAGGGTTGGAACGAGGTCTTCGGGCTGCCGCGCTTTGTGGAACCGAGCCAGACAGGCCAGGACGGCAACCTCCTGGGGCGAGAAACCCCGCAGCCGCCCGTGCTCGATCAGGTAGGCGCTGTGCTGCTCGTGGGCGTCGGTGCTCACGTGCTCGCCGATGTCGTGGAGCAAGGCGCCGTACTCGAGCAGCTCGCGCTCCTCGGGCCCGAGGCCGTGCAACGAACCCGTCCCGTCAAACAACCGCAACGCGAGGCGGGCGACCTTCTCGGAGTGGGCCTCGGACCAGTTGCAACGCCGGCCGAGGCTCACGACGGAATGCCGCCTCAGGCCCTGGCCCGCGGGGGACCATTCTGCCGGCGCCCTTTTGCGCAAGGCGTCGAGCACCATGCCTTCACGCAGAGCCCATTCGCAACCTGTCCACTCCCCGATACCGGTCAGCTCCATCAAGGTGGTCGCCACCACCACCCCCGCGGGCAGCAGGTCAGCGCGGCGGGCGTCGATTCCCGGCAGGTTGGACCGCTGCTCGGAAGTCATCTGGAGCAGCTCCGCGCCCGTGCGTTCCAGCGCCGCGGCCCTCACCGCCAGCTGGTTGACCTGCGTGGGGTTGCCGGCGCCCAGGCGCAAGATGCTGGTCAGGGTGCCGCTGCTTGCGATCGCCATCCGGGGCTGGCGGGACACGAGCTCGGGCAGAACCGTGCTCAGACCGGTGGTTACGGCGTGGACCAACCGCCGCCGGTCCCCGGCTGACGGCGGGTCCGAGCGGACCAGCTCCGCGGTCAGGCGCCCCACGCCGAGCTTGAGGCTGGTGGCCCAGAACAATGAGGACTGGTCCCCCACCATCAGCTCGAGGCTCCCGCCGCCCAGGTCGGCGGCCAAAGCAGGAGCGGGGTCTACAACCACGCTGGCCTGTAACGCCGCGAATATCAGCCGCGCCTCTTCCTTGCCGCTGATCACCCGCACCCGCACCCCGGTGGCTTCCTTGATCCGGTCCAGGAGGGGGCCGGAGTCAGCTGCCTCCCGCAAGGCGGCTGTGGCGCAGGCCACGACCTCGTCCGCGCCGAGGGAGTCGGCCTGGGCCATGAAGCGCCTCACCGTGTCGACCGCGGCCGTGGCCGCTGGCTCGCCCACCGCCCCGCTCGCTCCGACCAGGCTGCCCAGCCGGAGCATCTCCTTGTCGCGGGCCAGCGCCTCGAAGCTGCCGTCGGGATGCACCTGCGCAACCAAGAGGTGGAACGAGTTGCTCCCGAGGTCCAAAGCGGCAATCCGCACGCTCGCGGACCGTACCAGGCGACCGCGGCGACTTCGATGACCGTGGGCGCGGGCGGCGCTGGGCGCAGGTCAGCGGGCGCGAGCCAGCCAGGAGCGCAGCCTCTTGCGGTCGAGCTCCTTCCACGCCCCTCGCCACTCCTTGCGGCCGGCGGCCGCGCTCTGGCGCTCCAGGGTTATCAGCTGGCCGGCCACCATGGCGTCGAGCGGCGAGGCCTCGGCGCCCACCCCCCGAAGCCATGCCTCGGCGACGACGGCGTCGTGGAAGTCGCCGAGCACGGTCTGCAGCCTGGCGGCCGCCACGGCCATGGCAGCCGCCGGCTCACCCGCGGTGCCGGCGAGCGCCTCGCAGGCGTAACGAAGGCGCTTGGCGCGGATCCTGACCTCATGGAGATCCTCGTCGTCGGGCTCGTCGCCCAGCTCCGAAACGGCTCGTTCCAGGTGTCGCCAGGGCTTGACCACGATCGCGCCAGCGACCTTGTGAGCGGGGGCATCCAGCACCATCGCGGGGGCGGTGGCTGGCGGGGCCGGTTGGCCCGGTTGGGCGCCCTCGTCGGCCGCGCCCGGGGCCTCAGCTTGCGGCGGCGGCGGCAACGCGACCGCAGCGTCGGCGAGACGGTCGAGCAGCTGGAGGTAGCGGTCGCTATCGAGGACTTGAAGCAGGGCCGCCCGGGCGCGCTCTCTCTGCTTGATCACGCTCGTGATCAACCACGCGGCGGCGCCAGCGTCTGCCTCGCTCAGGGAGGCGATCTGGTGTCGAAGCCCTTCAGTGAGCACATCCGCGTCGCGGACCTCCCCAAGAGCGGACGCCACCCAGCCGAGCTCTCCCCGGGTGGCCCGAAGCCACGCCGGGTCGACTAGATCACGAAAGGTTCTCAGATCGCTGCGGAGCCGGCGCGTGGCCACACGGGCTCGATGGACGTTCTCCGGGTCTTCGTCGAGCCTGACCCCCGGGTCGTTGGCAAGCAGGCGCAGGAAGCCATCTGCGATGGCCCCAGCGACCACCTCGGCCAGCGTGGCGTCGCGGCCAGGTCTCACCCGGCACACGTCGGGCGCCTCGGTGGCCCGAGACCCCCGGGCCCTGACCACCTTGGGCCGCCCGTCGCTGCGGCGGGCCCCGGCGGAGACCAAGACCTCTGCCAGAGCACCGCCGATCTCCTCGGGCGCGGCGTCGGCCACCTCCACTTCTATCTCCCGGAAGCGGGCTGCAAGCCGTCTGCCGTCCATGACCGAAACCACGTCGTCGTCGATCTCGGCCAGCGCCTGACCATCGGCGTCGACGAGCCGATGCCTCCGCCTGTGGGTACTCATGCGGGCCACGGGACCGAGGGGAACGGTGCGGCGAAGGGCCCGCACCATCGAATCCGCCTCGTGTGGCAGCGAGCTCCGCGGCGCGGTCCAGGTGAGCTCGCGCCGTACCAGCAATACGCCGGTGCCCGCCGGGCTCGCGCTGTCGTCCGGGAGCTTGAGCGTCCACTCGTTGACCGGCGGCCCCGGCTCCCCGCCCGGGCCTAGCTGGCGCTCCTGACGGTGGCGCAACGTCACGCCGGACCTCATAAGGCGAAGGTCCGGCGTGTCGAAGTAGACGGTCTGCATGGCCAGCTCCGGCTTGGCCACGACCTGGGCTCCGGGCGCCACGTCGTCGAGCGGAGGCAACGAGAACCCAACTCCGGCCTCCAGCTTGATCTCCCGTTCGACGTTGCTCCGCGCCACCGCCGGATCCTAGGTGCTGGTCCCCGGGGAACTCGCAGGCGTTGACCGTAGTAGAACGATGTTCTAGTGTGGGGCACCCGCCGCAAATCCCACCGAGGTCGCATGCTCACCAGGTCCTTTGCCGAAGCCGTCGCCGAGGCGGAGCAGATCGTGCGGGAGGCGCCCCACGTCCGAACCGAGCTCGACCTGGCAGAGGGCTTCGACTACCTGGCCGGGTGCATCCGCCTGGCCCTGTCGTCGGCCTGGGGCTACGACCGGGACTTTCCCTACTTCGTGCGATCGGCCACGCCGTACACCAAGGTCGGACTGGACAACCCCGACACCCTCTACTTCAGCGCCCGCATCCGCGACGACGCCGAGTACGTCGTGACCGGCCGGCGGGGCAGCACCGCGGACTTGAGCTTCCAGGTCCTCAACGGGGACTACTCGCCTTCGAACGTTCCCGACAGCCTCACCGCGTTCGACGACCGCGAGATCCGCGTCGACGACGCCGGCAACTTCGAGCTCCGCTTTGGGCCTGACCACACCTCCGGTGCGCCCGATCGCTTCGCGCTCGGCAAGGGGGCCGCGATGCTGCTCGTCCGCGAGGTGTTCAGCGATTGGGAGCACGAGCGGCCCGGCGAGATCCGCATACATCGGGTGGACCGCATCGGCCTAGCTCCCCCTCCCGTGACCGAGAAGCTGCTCGCCAAGCGGTTCGACGCCGCAGCCAAGACACTGGTCCAGCAGCTGAAGGCTTTCATCGCCTTTCCGCAGTGGTTCTACCTGGACCTGCCGGTCAACACCATGACCGAGCCCCGCCTGACACCCGGAGGGTTGGCGACGCAGTACTCGTCGGTCGGCCATTACCACCTCGACGACGACCAGGCGCTCGTCGTGACGGTCCCGGTCTCAGACGCCGCCTACCAGGGGTTCCAGCTCGGCACCATGTGGTATCTGTCCATGGACTTCATCAACCACCAGACCTCCTTGACCGCGGATCAGGCCCGCCCCGACGACGACGGGATGATCCGATACGTGATATCTGAGCGCGATCCCGGTCTCGCCAACTGGCTGGAGTGCACCGGTCACCCGCGGGGGTTCCTTCAAATCCGCTGGCAGCGGACCTCGCGCCCGCTCGGCGCAGCGGACGGGCCAGTCGTCGAGCTCGTCGCCTGGGAGGACCTCCCGGCTCGCCTGCTTCACTTCGACCGGGCGGGCGTTACCCGAGCCCAGTGGGGGGAGCGGGTAGCCGGGCGTCAACGTGCGGTGGCCGCCCGGATGCTCGGATGACCACCCTGCCTCCGAACGGCCTCCTCGAGGGCAAGGTCGTGGTCGTGTCGGGCGTGGGCCCAGGTCTCGGGCGCTCCATCGCCCTGCGCGCCGCGGCGGCAGGAGCCGACGTGGTGCTCGCCGCCCGCACCGGTAGCCGCTTGGCGGAGGTCGCGGCCGAGGTCGAGGTCGCCGGTCGCCAGGCGCTGCAGGTCGTGGCGGACGTCGACGTCGACTCCTCCGCCCAGCATCTCGTCGACGCCACGCTGAAGCGATTCGGGCGGGTTGACGCGCTCGTCAACAACGCCTTCGCCATACCACCCCTCGTGGCGCTCGGAAAGGTGGATTTCGACCAGGTGAGGGCGAGCTTCGAGACCAACGTGCTGGGCGCGCTCCGCCTGACGCGGATGTTCGCACCGTCGCTGGCGGAGAGCTCGGGGGCGGTGGTGATGATCAACTCGTCGATACTCCGGCACTCGAGCCAGCCCTACGGCCCTTACAAGCTGACCAAGGCCGCGTTGCTCGCGATGGCCCAGGCCCTCGCAACCGAGCTCGGGCCGTCCGGAGTGCGGGTCAACTCCGTAGCCCCCGGCTACATCTGGGCCGACATGCTCCAGGCCTACTTCGCACACCTGGCGTCGAAGCGAGGCGTGGACGCCCAGGTCGTCTACGACGAGACGGCCGCCCGCACAGACCTTCGCCGGCTGCCCGACCCTGACGCCATCGCAGACGCGGTTGTCTTCATGGCCTCGGGGCTGTCACGCGACATCACCGGCCACTGCCTGGACGTCAACTGCGGGGAGTTCCACCATTGACCCAGCCACCAACGAAGCGACAATCGCCGACGGGCGCGGACCCCAGGCCTGGACGCGACGACATCGGCAGCGCAGAGGAGCTGCACGAGCTGGCGAGCCGCATAACCGGCCTCGACGACTTCGGCGACCCCGGCTATCAGGAGGGCCTCGAGGTCCTGCTCGAGTCCTACCGCAGCGACGAGCGGCTGACCCGTTGGGGCAACAAGGCGACCCGCGTGATGCTGCGAGACACCTTGGTCGCGCGCCTTCTCAGCCAAGCCGGCTGGAAGCAGCACCCCGAGCACGCCGGGGCACCGGTCATCGCTCCCGTGTTCGTCACCGGCCTGCCGCGCACCGGCACCACCGCCCTGCACCGGCTGCTGTGCGCCGACCCGGCGCACCAAGGTCTGGAGCTCTGGCTCACCCAGGTCCCCCAACCCAGGCCTCCGCGCCAGTCGTGGGCCGACCACCCGGTGTACCAACAGATGCAGCAGGCGTTGGAGCGCCACCACGTCGACAACCCCGAGTTCATGGGGGTGCACTACATGTCGGCCGACATGGTCGAGGAGTGCTGGCAGCTGCTGCGCCAGTCCATGCAATCGGTGTCGTTCGAGAGCTTGGCGCACATCCCGACCTACGCGACCTGGCTGGCCGAAAGCGATTGGACCGGCCCGTACAAACGCCACCGGCGCAACCTTCAGTTGATCGGCCTCAACGACCCGGGCCGACGCTGGGTGCTCAAGAACCCAAGCCACCTCTTCGCTCTCGACGCGTTGCTCGAGGTCTACCCCGACGCGATGATCGTCCAGACCCACCGCGACCCCCGCGCTGTCATCGCTTCCAGCTGCAGCCTGAGCGCCCAGGCCACCGACGGGCAGTCGGAGCTCTTCCAAGGACCAGTCATCGGAGGGGATCAGCTGGAGCTGTGGGCGCGCGGCGCCGACACCTTCCACCAGGCCCGTCAGCGCTTCGGGCCCGGGCGGTTCTTCGACGTCAAGTACGAGGACTTCACCGCCAACCCGCTCGGAACCGCCGAGGCCATCTACCGTCACTTCGATCTGGACCTGTCCGAACCCGCCCGCACCGCGATGGCCGAGGTCCACCGCGAGAGCACCGACGGCGTCGCGGCGCCCTCGCATCGCTACACGCTGGAGGAGTTCGGCCTCAGCGGCGAAGAGGTTGACGAGCGCTTCAGCGACTACCGCCGCGCCTATCGTTAGCCACGATTGAGCCAGCCGCCACCGGTGAGTAGCAGCGCTCCTCCCGGCGCTCCGAGATGCGCCAGCCGTCCTGCGTGCGAACCAACACGTCGAGGTACCAAAGCCCGCACCACATGACCTCGCTCCCGCCGTCAGCGCGGTCGACGACCAGCGGGTTGTGGCAGATCGTTCGCGCGTGCGCGACGTCGGCACCGTGGAACCCGAGCACGGTGTTGGAGACCAGGTGCTGGCAACCGGCGAAGAGGGTCATCACCGACTCCAGCCACTCCCTGACCTCCTTGACGCCTCCCTCGACCCCTCCCATTGCGGTGTAGTCGATGCGGGCGTCAGGGGTGAAGACCCGCTCGAAGGCCTCCCAGTCGGCGGTGTCCACGGCGTGGCTGTAGCGCACCAGGAGCTCCTGTATCTCCAGGCGATCCGAGATCTCCTGCAGGGTCAGCACTGCTACGGCTCCGCCGCGTGGTCCTCGAGCCAGGCCAGCGTGCGTTCCCAGGCATCCTTGGCGGCCGCGGCGTTGTACACAGCCGGCCGGTCGTCGCAATGAAAGCCGTGGTCGGCGTCGGGATAGCGAAGGACCTCGGTGGGCACCGACGCCTCCGCTGCCGCCGCGCGCAACGCCTCCACCTGCTCCACCGGGATGCCCTTGTCCAGGTCCCCGTAGAGGCCGAGCCAGGGGCTCCTCAGCCCGGGGGCCAGCTCTACCAGGCTGGCCATGCCGAACCGGCCCTCGACCACGCCACCGCCATAGAAGCTCACCGCCGCACCGAGGGGTCGAGCCGTGCCGGCGAACAACGCAACCGTACCTCCCATGCAGAAGCCGACGATCGCTGTCTGGGCGGAGTTGTACCCGCAGCCCTCGGCGTACGCAAAGGCCCCGTCGAGGTCGGCGGCTATGCCCTCCGCGGTCAGCCTGCGCATGATCGGCATTACAGCGCTGAAGTCGTCATAGGCCAGAACCGGTGACCCCTGACGGTGGAACAGGGCGGGGGCAAGCGCCCACCATCCCGAGTCTGCGAAGCGCCTGCACACGTCCTCGATGTGGCTGGTCACCCCGAAGGCCTCCTGGATCACCACGACGGCCCCACGCGCACCACCCTCGGGCGCGGCCAGGTAGGAGGGCATCTCCCCGTCGCTGGTTTGCACGATCACCTCGGAAGCCGACACCATCGCGGTCTCCTCTCCTATGACAAGAGCTATCCCGGCAAACTAGCGGCTGGCCACAGCGCCACCAGGGTCCTGTCGTCGTGGCACCCCTGGCGCGCGAAATCAGCCCACACGAGGAGGTCCAAGGGACCTGGACGCCGGCGCAGAACCGAGGCCAGCGAGGGCGCCACCGTGGTCGGCCCATCCCGCCAGGGGTCGGCGACACCATCGGTCGCGAGCACCACAACCTCCGCCGCCTGGAGGGCGAGCCGGCACCGCTCGGTCGCCGAGTGCAGGGCATCCGCCGCCAGGGGCAACGCAGCGGTTACGACTGGCACCTCCCAATCGGCGCCGCTCGCAAACATCTCCGCAGAGTCGCCGCTGGCGCCGAACAACAGCAGTGTGGTGTCGCCGACCCTTCCGGCTTCGATGGCGCCGCCTGGTCCCGCCACGGCCACCATCAGGGTCGTAGCACCCTCGCCGCCGGCCACGGCGCGGTTGGCGCCGGCCAACGCGGCTCCAACCGGGTCCACCTCCTCCGAGGCGATCGCTGAGGCGGCGAGCGCGCACGCCGCCCGCACCGCTGCATTAGAGGCGTTCGAGGCGCCCGCGCGCGAGCCGACCCCATCAGCCACCGCGACCACCAGGTGCTGCGCCACGACCGCCCAGGCGAAGGCGTCCTGTCCGGGCTGGCCGGCCAGGCGGTGGCGAAGCCCAGCCACCGTCGCCGCCCGCAGCTCCCACGAGGGGGTGGACCCCCCCTCGGCCCGGTAGGCGGCGTCGATGCAGTGGCCGTCCTCGCGCAGGATGACCGGGGCGTCTGCCGCGGGCGAGCTCCGCCCGAGCGAGGGGGGTACGACCGGCTCCACCCGCGAGGCTGCTGTCAGTCCAGCTGATCGACCGGGATGGGTGTCATCGTGGGGATGTCGGGGGGCACCAACTGCGTGCTGCCCTCATAGACGCTGGCGGAGGAGCTGACGATCGAAGTGATGAGCCCCGCCATCAGCTCCGGCACCACCCGCGCGGGGTCGGCTCCCTCCGCTGCGATGAAGGCACGGTTGGGCTTGCCCTCGCTCACCAACGCCAGGACCGTCGGGTCTGCGTCGCCGAACCCGAACGCCAAGATGTTCGGGTGGCGCTTCCACGACGGGGCGGTGAGCCGACGGTGTGCCGAGCGCCAATGCTCGTCGTCGTCGGTCGGGTGGCCGTCGGATATGAACACCACCGCCGGGCGGTACCAACGGTCCCCCCCCACCCGGCTTGCGTGGTAGTCGCTCTCGATCAGGCGCGCGAGATGGTCAAAGGCCGCTGCGTACGAAGTCCGGCCCTGGGCCGCGAGAACAGGGACCTCCTCGACCAGGCTCAGGTCGCACAGGGGCAGCACCGTGTGCGCCACGTCGCTGAAGGTGACCACCCCGAACCGGATCACCTCGGCGACCGCGGGATCCTCGCCTACGGCCACGCGAAGCAGCGGAAGCTGGCGGTTGACGGCCTCGATCGGCTCTCCCGCCATCGAGGCCGAGACGTCAAGGCACAGGTAGAACGGGAAAACTGCGTAGCGCTCCTCGACCCCTATCGGATCGCCATCCTCGGGCAACGCGTAGTCGGAGGTCATGGGGGCCCCACGGTACCTGAGCCCGCCGTCAGATCCCAAGGAAGGGGCTCACCACCATCGCTACGAGAAACAGCCCCACCGATGCAGCGACGAGGTCTACCAGCGCGCAGAACATGAGCCTCCTGGCTCCCCGCCGGCGCCGGCCCGGGGTCCGTATGGCCAGTGCCATGCGCAGATGAAGCAGCACCCACCAAGCGAAGGCCGCCGCGGCCTGGACGCGGACCTGTGGCCAGATCGCACCACCCGCCCCCGGAGGGGGGCCCGCAGCGACGAGTGCCCCGTCGTCGCCGGCGGGCGCCGGCGCGACCAACGTCCAGCGCCGGTTGCGGGGCTGTGCGACCACCGCCCGCACTGTTACCCCGGCACCGCCGGGTGCATCGGCCCCGCCGGGTGCATCGGCCCCGCCGGGCTCCGGGGACGACGGGCCGCTCGGCCGGATATCGCCCTGGCTAGCCCTGACCGTGGCAGCGACGTCGTCTCCGCCCATGTCAGCGAGGACTTCTTCGAGCATGCCGGCCCAGGTCGATGGCGAAGGCCGCTCGTGCACCCGCGCCACCGAGAGCCCGCGCTCACACGTCGACCATATAGGCGCGCCGTCGGCAAGCGAGCCAACCCTGCGAAGCGATCGCGGCACCTCGAAGTCGACGGCCACCGCCTGGCCATCGCGCTGGCGCCTCTGGATCGGGTAATGGGCCGCGCCGGCGACCCGCAAGAAGATGAGCGCCAGCGCGTACCGGTCGGCCATCGCCCCGGGGTTCGCACCGGGTTCCACTGCCGGGTCGTCCCAGTTGGGTGTCATGGCGCGCCGTCGCTCGGAGCCCGCGCCGCTGGTCCAGAAGCGCTCGCTGTTGTCGCAGTCGATGACGAAGACCTCCGGTCCGGAGGTCAGCGACCAAAGGATGTTGCGTCCCGAGAGGTCCCCGTGGGCCACCGCCGGCGGCAACGACTCGAAGGCTTCGAGCAACCGGGCGAGGCCGTACACCAACCCGAAGCGCTCAGGGGTTGCCGGCTCGGGGAGCCGGAGGCCGTACGCCGCCTCCCGCTGGCGCGGGTCGGTCGTCAGGTAGGTGAGCACCGCCAGGCGTGGCGCGCCGACCTGGGAGCGATGGCGTAGCCAAAACCGCTGCGGTGCCCGGGGTATCAGGACCCCGGCGGCGTGGGAGGCGGAGGGCTGCTTGACCACCGCCACGGGCCACGCGGTCGAGTGCCGGACCCGCAGCGCCATGTCGGGAAGTGCCGATTCCAGCTCCTCCAACCAGGCCACCAGGTCCTCGAGCGGGCGTGCCGCGACCGGCCGGTGATAGGCCTTGTATAGGAGTTCGTGTTGGCCCGCGACCGCATAGACCCGGCCTTCGCCGCCTTCGGCGAGCATGGCGCCCAGTCGCAGCTGGTTCGTCCTCACCCCGCCGGGGTCCACCGCCTCGACTGGCCTTCGAGCCGATCAGCCGGCCGAGACACCCAGGAGCGAGCCGACCCCGTAGGTGATCCCGGCCGCGACGGCGGCGGCGGTGAGCTGCCTCGCGGCGGTCCGGAGCACTCCCCGGCCCGTGAGCGCTCCGATCACGCCGCCGATAAGCACCGCCACGGCTGCCCCGATGGCTATCGACGCGACGACTGCCACCGAGCCCCCGACGAAGAACCAGGGAAACAGCGGCAACAGCGCCCCGATGGCGAATGACACGAACGACGCCACGCTGGCCTGACCCGCGGATCCGGTGGAGTCGGGGTCGATGCCGAGCTCTAGTCGGGCGTGGGTGTCGAGGGCCACCTCGTGGTTGGCCGACAGTATCCTCGCCACCACCTCGGCGTCATCGGCGGGCACGCCTCGCGCCCGGTACATGGCCGCTAGCTCTCTGCGTTCTGCTTCCGGCTCGTCGCGCAGCTCCTCCCTCTCGACGGCCAGCTCCCGCTGGACCAGCTCGTCTTGTGCCCGCACCGACACCAGCTCACCCGCGGCCATCGAGAACGACCCCGCCAAGAGCCCCGCCACTCCTGCGAGGCGCACCTTCGACGCGTTCGTGGAGGCGCCGGCGACGCCGAGGACGAGGGAGACGTTGGTGATGAGGCCATCCCCGGCCCCGAGGACCGCCGCTCGCGCGGCGCTCCCTCCGATGTCGCGGTGACGGCTGGTGTTGGCGACCCGATGCTGGCGCAGCAGCCGGCCGATTAACGCGAGCGGGCCGGAGCGGGCACGAGGCTGGGTGTCGACCATCGCTCCAGCTTCGCCGATCCTCAGACGATCGCGGTGCCGTGGCCCGCCCAGTACCTGTCGCGCAGCAGCCGCTTGTACAGCTTCCCGGTCGGCAACCTTGGAAGCTCCTCCGCAAAGTCGACCGACCTGGGGCACTTGAAGTGAGCCAGGTGCGCCCGGCAGTACCTGATCAGCTCGGCTTCCACCTCGGGGCCGGCTTGGACACCACCGACAACTTTCACCACCGCCTTGACCTCCTCGCCCAGGTCCTCGTTGGGAACCCCTATCACCGCAACGTCTTCAACCTTGGGGTGTGTCGAAAGCAGGTTCTCCGTCTCCTGCGGGTAGATGTTGACCCCGCCCGAGATGATCATGTAGCTCTTGCGGTCGGTGAGGTAGAGGTAGCCCTCCTCGTCGACGTGGCCAATGTCGCCCACAGTGCTGGCGCTTCCGTCCGCGCTGCGGGTGCCAGTTGTCTTGGCAGGGTCGCCGAAGTACTCGAAGTTGGTCGCCCCCTTGAACCAGACCGTGCCGTCGGTCCCCGGCGGGCACGGCCGGCCCTCGTCGTCGAGGATCATCAGCTCCCCCAGCACCGCACGGCCCACCGTGCCCTTGTGCTCGAGCCAGTCGTCGGAATGGACCAGGGTGAAGCCGTTGCCTTCGGTCGCCCCGTAGTACTCGGTGAGGATCGGGCCCAGCCACTCGATCATCCCCTCCTTCACCGACATCGGGCACGGGGCCGCCGCGTGGACGACGCGCTCGAGCGATGACAGGTCGCAGTGGGCGCGCACCTCCGGCGGCAGGCGGAGGAGCCGGTTGAACATGGTCGGCACCATCTGGGTGTGCGTCACCCGGTAACGCTCCACCAGGGCGCACCACTGCTCCGGATCGAAGTGCTCCATCACCACCACGGACGCTCCGAAGCGCAGCGCCCCGCCCACCGCCGCCTGGGGCGCCGAGTGGTACAGCCGCGCCGGCGACAGGTACACCATGCCCTCCCGGTAGCCGAACATGAACTCGGTGAACGCCAACAGTGCCAGCGGCTCGTCCGGCCTCTGCTCGGGCAATGGGCGCAGGATCCCCTTCGGCTGACCGGTGGTTCCCGCAGGGTACAGCATCGGGGTGCCGAGCTGCTAGTCATCCACCGGGTCCGTCGGGTAGCCCGCCACCGCCACCTCGTAGGGCTCCCAGCGGCCTTCAGGGTCGCCCTGGTCGACCATCACAAGGCGCTCGAGACCCGGCACCACCTCGGCCGCCTTCGCCGCCGCGTCGGCCTTCGCCGCGGAGGCGAAGAAGACCTTCGCCTGGCAGTCGGCGAGGATGTACGCCACCTCCTCGGGTGCAAGATAGGAGTTGATCAGCGTGTAGTAGAGCCCGGTCCGCTCCGCCCCAGCCTCGATCTCCAGCATCTGGGGATGGTTCTCCATCAGAACTGCGATGTGGTCTCCACGGCGCAGGCCCTCGTCGCGCAAAAGGTGCGCCACCTGGTTGGCCCGTGCCTCGAACTCGGCGAAGGTCACCACCTCGCCGCTCGTGGCCATGATGATCGCCGGCTTGCTCGGGTGCTCGATCGCATGGCGGCCTGGGTACACCGGGCTCCCCCTCCCGTTGTCAGCTAGCTCAGCGTAGCCAGGAGGCGATCACCCTCAGCCCCGCCTGGCACATGAGTCTCAGAACCAGCGGCGCGGCTCTCTCGGGTCGAGATAGCGTCAGAAGCGACTTCCAGGGGGTCCGGCCGAGACATGACTACACGAGGAACCGCCGCCGACAAGGTGCTCGGGCTCCGCGAGCGGATAAAGGACTTCATCGACGGCGAGGTCATCCCGGCGGAGGGAACCCTCGACACCGGCGGCGTGCAGGCAGTGCGAGCTCGGGAAGCCCTGAAGGACGAGGCCAAGGCGCGGGGGCTGTGGGCGCTCGGGCATCCCGAGGAGATCGGGGGCGGGGGCCTCGGGTTCATGCCGTTCGTCTACCTCAACGAGATCATCGGCCGTTCCGAATATGGCCAGATGGCGGTGGGCTCGCTCAGCATGCAGGACTCGATCATGCTTCATCTCTACGGCAACGAGGCCCAGAAACAACGCTGGCTGCTGCCATTGGTACGAGGGGAGATCTATCCGTCCGTCGGCCTGACCGAACCGGAGGTGGCCGGAAGCGACCCGTCACTCATGCAGACAACAGCGGTGCTCGACGGGGACGAGTGGGTAATCAACGGGCACAAGTGGTTCACCAGCGGAGCCAATGTGGCCGCGTTCACGACCTGCTTCGCACGTACCGAGGACCCCGAGAGCGGACGTCATCGCCGGTTCTCCGCGATCATCGTTCCCACCGACACGCCTGGCTACGAGGTGGTCCGGGTGATCCCCTCGATGGGCCACACCGGAGGCAACCACTGCGAGGTTCGCTACAAGGACGTCCGCGTCCCGAAGGACAACCTGCTCGGTGGTCGCGGCGAGGGTTTCGTGATCGCGCAGAAGCGCCTCGGGCCAGGTCGCATATTCCATTGCATGCGCTGGCTCGGGCAGGCACAGCGGGCCTTCGAGCTCATGTGCGCGCGCGCCAACGAGCGTTACGCGCACGGATCCCTCCTTTCGCAGAAGGGTGAGATCCAGCGCTACGTCGCGGAATCGGCCGCCGATATACAAGCCGCCAGGCTCATGACTCTCGACGCGGCGCGCTGCATGGACGAGGGCGGCGAGGCACGGGTGGAGATAAGCCTCATCAAGTTCTACGGAGCGCGGGTCCTCCACGACGTGATCGACCGCGCGATCCAGGTTCACGGCGCGCTCGGTGTCACCTCCGACACCCCCTTGGAGAAGATGTACCGGGAGGCGCGCTACGCCCGGATCTACGACGGGCCGGACGAGGTGCACCGGATGGTGGTCGCACGCCAGCTGCTCAAGGGAGGGCCAGACTCGGCGCCTTGGGCTCGCCCCGGCGCCTTTGGCTCGTCCGCTTCACACTGACGCTACGCTGGCCCGCCGCGAGGTCTATCGCAGGGGCGCTTAGCTCATTTGGACGAGCGCCGCCCTTACAAAGCGGTGGTCGGGGGTTCGAGTCCCTCAGCGCCCACCCTGGTACACGGTGCACGAACCGCGCTCTCCGAAGCGTCGTTCGTACCCGGT
>JBPCRR010000357.1:0-2621 GCA_050996645.1 Acidimicrobiales bacterium
CGTGCACCCAGCGCGCCCCGGCGGCTTCGAAACTCTTGGCCACCTCGACGGGATCGTCGTGGTACTTGGTCTCGCGGTCGAAGTCTCCTTCGACCAGGCGCACGCAACGCCCGTCGCGCAGGTCAATCGCCGGGTAGAGCTCCATCAGCCGGTGGGCCCCGCCGCCCTCGCCGCCCCGCCGGCATCGACTGCCCCGGCTGCGGCGGCCGCATCAACCGCGGCGACGAAGTTGGCGAGCAGCCGAAGCCCGTCCGAGCTCGACTTCTCCGGGTGGAACTGCGTGGCCCACAGCGCGCCGCGGCTCACAACAGCCGGGACCGGACCGCCGTAGTCGCAGGTCGCCACTACCTGATCGGACATCGGGGCACTGAAGGAGTGCACGAAATACATCCACGCCCCCCGTCCCAGGCCCGCCATCAGCGGATGGGCCTCGTCGCGAACGTCGAGGCGGTTCCACTGCATCTGCGGGCAGGTCACACCCGCCGGCAGCCGCTCGACGACACCGGGCAGGACGCCCAGCCCCGCCACGCCCGGAGACTCCTGCGAGCCCTCGTACAACAACTGCATCCCCACGCAGATGCCGAGGAAGGGCCGCCCGCTCTCGACCCCATCGATCGCAGCCCGGCCGAGGCCCGTGCGATCGAGGGCCTCCATGCAGCTGCCGAACGCCCCGACCCCCGGCAGGACAACCGCCGTCGCCGCGGCGGCTTGCTCGGGGTCGGTTACCAGCCGGGCGTCACCACCGACCGCCTGGAGGGCCTTCTCCGCGGAGCGCAGGTTGCCGATGCCGTAGTCCAGGACCGCTATCACAGGGTGCCTTTGGTGGAGGGGACCCCGCCTCCTTCGATCCTCACGGCGTCGCGCAGCGCGCGCGCCACCCCTTTGAACGACGCCTCCAATATGTGATGGGTGTTGCGCCCCGAAGCCATCCGGATGTGCAGCGTGATGGCAGCCGAGGTGACGAAGGCCCGCCAGAACTCCTCGGCGAGCTGAGGGTCGAACGGCGGGCTCCCGAGGGGATGGGCTTCACCCCCCGCAGCAGGATCTACCTCGTAGACCAAGAACGCACGACCGGACAGATCGACCGCCACGTCGATCAGCGCCTCGTCGAGGGGCACCGAGATCGACGCGAAGCGTCGCACCCCCGCCTTGTCACCGAGCGATTCGCGCAGCGCCTCGCCTAGGAGTATGCCGACGTCCTCGACGGTGTGGTGGGCGTCCACCTCCAGATCTCCTTGGGCGCGCACCGACAGGTCGAAGCCCCCGTGCCTACCGAGCTGCGCCACCATGTGGTCGAAGAACGGAAGCCCGGTGGACACCTCGACCCGCCCGGTCCCATCCAGGTCCAGCGTCACCTCGATCGAGGTCTCCTTGGTCTGGCGGGCGCGGCTCGCCGAACGCCCGCTGCCACCCGAACGCCCGTTGCCTGCCGCGCCGCCGCCGTCGGAGCTCAACCGAGGACCTCCTTCAGCGCGCCGAGGAACCTGTCGTTCTCGACGGGGGTGCCCACCGTGACCCTGAGGCAGCCAGCCAGCCCCGGCCAGGAGGAGGTGTCGCGCACGAGAACCCCGCGCTCGACCAGCCCCCGCCAGACCTCGGGACCCGGGACGGTCTCGGGCCGCCAGAGGATGAAGTTGGCCTGCGACGGCCACGTGGTCACGACCTCCGGACCCCAGGACGCCAGCGCTGCGAAAAGCCGCTGACGCTCACGCACGATCGTGGCGACCCTGATCTCCATGTCGGCGACGTGTCGCAGGGCGAGGCGCCCGGCGACCTGCTTCACCGAGTCGAGGTGGTAGGGCAGCGCCACCCGCCCCATAACCTCGACCACCTCCGAGGCGGCTACCAGGTAGCCAAGGCGCACACCGGCCATGGACCAGGTTTTGGAAAAGGTCCTGATGACCACGAGCGGCGCACCTTCCTCGACCAGGTCGAGGGCCGACCAGTCGGCGAACTGGCCGTAAGCCTCGTCAACCACCACGAGACCCGGCGCGACCGACAGGAGGTGGCGGACCAACGAAGGATCCTCCGACATCCCGGTGGGGTTGTTGGGCGAACAAAGGAAGGTGACGGCCGGCGATCGAGCAGCGCAGGCATCGGCGGCGGCTGCGGGATCGATGGTGAAGTCGCCACGCCGGTCCACCTCTACCGCCTCGGTGCCGGTGAGGTGCGCGATGTGGGAGTGCAGCGCGTAGGTGGGCTCGAAGGCGAGCGCGACCCTTCCGGGGCCGCCATAGGCGAGGCACAGCAGCTGCAGGACCTCGTTGGACCCGTTGGCGCAGAACACCTGCTCGGGCGCCACGCCGTGCCAGGCCGCCAGCTCAGAGCGCAGGGCCCAGGCGGAACGGTCGGGGTAGCGGTGGAAGTCGATCCGCTGCATCTCGGCCGCCAGGTCTTCGACGAACGCCGTCGGCGGCGGGTACGGCGACTCGTTGGTGTTGAGGCGGACGTCGGCGTCCACCTGAGCCGAGTGGTAGCCCTTGCGAAGCCCGAGATCGGCTCGCGCCGAGGGCAGCGTCATGGCGTCGCAACCCGCATGCACACCGATTCGCCGGGCGCGCCCAGCCCTTCGCAACCCGCCATCGCCTCGACGTGGGGCGCCAGCCGCGCCAGGCCGGAGC
>JBPCRR010000362.1:0-4795 GCA_050996645.1 Acidimicrobiales bacterium
CATGCCGGGACTGGACGTGGTAGCAACAAGCCGGATGCTCGGAGCCAACGGCTTCGCCGCCGTGGGCCAACCCTCGCGCCACCACGACGCCTTGCGTTACCACGACGCCGTTGAGCCCGGCGAGCGCCCCCCGCTCGTGCTGCTCCACGGGTCCGGGCCAGGGGTCAGCGCGTGGTCCAACTTCGCGGGGAACATCCCGGTCTTCGCCGAGCACTTCCGCACCCTCGCCCCCGACATGCCCGGGTTCGGTCAGAGCCCGCTTCCTGACCTCGACAGGGCGTATCCACGGCTGGCAGCGGAAGCGGTCGTCCGCCTGCTCGATGACCTCGACATCGGGCGCGCCCACCTCCTCGGTAACTCGATGGGCGGCTACGTTGCCCTCGAAGCGGCGCTCGCATATCCCGACCGCTTCGACCGCCTCGTCCTGATGGGCCCCGGGGGCCTCACCGCGAGCTTGTTCTCCCCCGACCCGAGCGAGGGTGCCCGCCGGCTCACCGAGTTCATGCTCGCCCCCTCCCGCGAGGCGATGGTGGCATGGGTGGACACCATGGTGGCCAACAAGAAGGTCGTCGACGACGCGCTGATCGATGAGCGCTTGGCCAACGCGCTGCGGCCGGGCGCCATCGAGGCGATGTTCACCATCTTCGCGTCGCTCGGCCAGCATCCCGAGGCGATGCCGCTGTGGGCGCGCGTCGAGGGGCTCCGGCACCCCACGCTGGTGACCTGGGGACGCGACGACAGGATGCTGCCTCTCGAGACCGGGCTGTTCGGCTACCGCCGGCTTCGAAACGCGGAGCTCCACGTGTTCTCCCGTTGCGGGCACTGGGCGCAAGTGGAGCGCAAGGAGGACTTCGAGCGCGTGGTCCTGGAGTTCTTGAACAGGAGCCCAAAGTGATCCGCAACCTCGGCTACCTCCGCTTGACGAGCCCCCATGTCGAGGAGTGGCGCAGCTTCGCCACCGAGATCCTCGGGCTGATGGCTGTCGAGGGCGGCGACCCAGGAGCGCTCTACCTGAGGATGGACGACCGGCCCCCCCGCCTGGTCATCACTC
Source organism: Acidimicrobiales bacterium (assembly GCA_050996645.1). Lineage (GTDB taxonomy): Bacteria > Actinomycetota > Acidimicrobiia > Acidimicrobiales > Palsa-688 > JBPCRR01. Next base: position 1,052 of record JBPCRR010000362.1, read on the forward strand.
CCGGTGAAGCCTCTGCGATCGGCGCCATCGGGTTGGAAGTGGCCGACCGCCGGGAACTCGAGGCGGTCGCCGGGGCGGTGGGCGCGGCCGGCACGGCGGTGAAGGAGGGCGCCGCGGAGGACGCAGCCGAGCGGCGAGTCGAGGCCCTGATCCAGTTCGAGGACCCTCACGGGCTGCCCGTCGAGGTCTACTTCAGCCCTATCCTCGATCACCGGCCGCTCGCGACACCTCTCGTCAGCGGCTTCGTCACCGGCGCCATGGGGATGGGCCACGTAGTCGTGGCTGCGCCCGACCTCGAGGCGTCCATGGCGTTTTGGACCGGGACCCTTGGCTTTCGCCACCGCGACTCGATGAGGGTCCCGATGGGCCCGGGGAAGCCCATGACAATCCGGTTCCTTGGGTGCAACCCGCGTCACCACAGCGTCGCGCTGATGGAGGCCGAGTACCCGGGCGATCTGGTGCACTTCATGATCGAGGTGGCGAGCATCGACGACGTGGGCATGCTGCTCGACCGGTGCGCCGACAGCGGGATCACGCTCCAGGCGTCGCTCGGGCGCCACACCAACGACAGGGTGCTGTCGACCTACCTGGTGGGCCCCGGCGGCGTGGCGGTTGAGGTCGGCACCGGCGGCTTGCGGGTGGACGACGCGACCTGGACCACCCAGGAGATCACCGCCGTCAGCTTCTGGGGACACAAGTTCGTGCCCGGCACCACGGCGAAGATCAAGCCGAAGCGCTGACCGCCTCCGTGGCGTGGCGGGCCGCGACCCACCCGAAGGCGATCGTGGGCCCGATCGTGGCACCAGCGCCGGGATAGTCGTTGCCCATCACCGATGCAGACGCGTTGCCGGTGGCGTACAGACCCGGTATGGGAGAGCCGTCCTCGCGCAGCACCCTCGCGTGGGCATCTGTCACCAGCCCTCCTTTGGTGCCGAGGTCGCCGGGCACGATGCGGACCGCGTAGAAGGGCGGGGTGGAGATCTCGGCGATGCAGGGGTTGGCCAGGGTGGGGTCGCCGTAGTAGCGGTCGTAGGCGCTGTCGCCGCGGTGGAACTCCTCGTCGACGCCCAGGGCGGCGCAGCGGTTGAACCCGGCGACGGTCTCCTCGAGTGCCTCGGTAGCCACGCCGATCGCGGAGGCCAGCTCGGGCAGGGTGGACGCCCGGCGCACCACGCCGGTGGCATACCACGACTTTGGGAACGATTGGCGCGGCGCTATTCCCCCGAACTGGTAACGACGCCGGGCGCGATGGTCCATGATGAACCACGACGGCACGTGGCCTCCCTCGGCGGCTTCGCGGCGGAGCTGCTCGTGGACGAACGTGACGTAGGGGGCGGACTCGTTGGCGTAGCGGCGCCCGGCTTGATTGACGATGATCGAGCCCGGGATCGAACGCTCGGACACCAGGCAGAACAGGCGGCCCTTGGGGAGCTCGATCACGGGCATCCACCAGGCGTCGTCCATCAGGTCCAGCGCGGCGCCCGCCTCTGCTCCGAGCCGGATCCCGTCGCCGGTGTTGGTGGGAGTGCCCATGCTCCACTGCTCGCCCCCGTCGCTCACCTGGTCACCCAGGTACTTGGTCCGAAGCTCACGGTCGTGGTCGAACCCGCCGCTGGCCAAGACCACCCCCCGCCGGCAGCGGACCCGCAGGCGGCGGTCTTCGTGGCCGACGACGGCGCCTTCCACCGAGCCGTCGTCGGCGAGCAGTAGCTCCTCGAGGGGGCTGGACAGCCAGAGATCCACCCGGGCCTCGGCGAGGGCGAGGCGCAGCCGGCCGATCAACGCCTGGCCTCCGGTCACCATGTGGCGCCGGCGCACGAGGTTGGCCGCCACCCGGCCGACCGCGCGCGCGGCCATTGCGCGGCCCCGCCAGGTGCGGGTCATCTGCCCGAGGTCATGGAAGTCGGTAGCGGTGATCCAAAGACCGAACGGCACCTTGAGGCCGCTCGGGAGGATCCGGTGCTCTTGCGCCCCAAGGCCGCGGAGGTCGAAAGGCAACGCCTCGATGGAGCGGCCGCCCGGGCGTCCACCGGGCAGTTCGGGGTGGTAGTCGGAGTAGCCGCGGCACCAAAAGAAACGGAGGTGCGGGCTGGCGTTCTCGAGGAACTCGACTGCTTTCGGCGCCGACTCGACATAGGCGTCGAGGCGCTCCGCCGGCACCCGGTCGCCGACCACCGCCTGCAGGTAGCGGCGCACGTCGGCGGGGTCGTCGGCCAGGCCCTGGCGCAGGAGGGTCGGGTTGTTGGGCGCCCAGATCCCGCCCCCGGACAGGGCTGTGGTGCCTCCGTAGCGGTCGGCCTTCTCGACCAGCAGCACCTCGGCGCCGGCGTCGTGGCCGGCGAGAGCGGCCGTCATTCCCCCGGCACCGGTGCCCACCACCAACAGGTCGACCTCGCGGTCCCAGTCCGGTGTCGTCATTGGGCGATGATAGGGCCGGGCCCCTCGACGCCTCGGTGGCGAAGGTCCCGGCCACCGGGACGTCCAGCCCGGCTTGCAAGACGGCCTGGGCGGCGGGCGCCTGGCGGGTGGCGCTGGCTACATCCACTCTCCGGCGACCAGGTCCATCCAGCGCCGCCACTGTTCGATGTCCCATGGGCCGCCCGAGCCCGCGGTCGGCATCGTGTCGTCCCTCGGCTTGGCGAACAGCTGGTGCCAGATGTCGGCTGCGCAGCGCCTGACCAGGGGCACCATGCGGCTCACGTCGATCTGGTGGACCGGCCCGCTCACCGAGACTGCGGCCACCGCTCGGCCGGCGCCGCGTATGGGAGCCGCGATGCAGCGAAGGCCGATCACGTTCTCCTCGGTCTCCATTGCCCAGTGGGCGGTACGAACCGTGGCCAGTTCCTGGCGGAACAGCTCCGGGACCACGATGGTCCTGCCGGTGCGGCGCTCGAGGCCCTCGTCGATCACCGACTCGATCACCTCGTCGCCGGCGAAGGCGAGGAGGGCCTTGCCCGCAGCGGTGCAATGGGCGGGCATGCGCCCCCCGACCCGGGTGGGCAACGGAGGGGCGCCGTGGCCCCAAACCTTCTCGAGGATCACCACGTCGCAACCCTCGAGGATCCCGAGGTGGACCGCTTGGCGGGTGGCCGATTGGAGGTCCTGCAGGAACGGCAGCGCCCGCTCCCGCAGCCGGTTCCGCCCGGCGACGAGGCCCCCGACCTCGAAGAACCGGATGCCGAGGCGGTAGCCGGCGATGGTTCGCTCGAGCCAACGGAGCTCCACGAGCTGGTCGGCCATTCGGTGGACCGTCGACTTGGGCAGCCCGGTTCTCTCCGTCAGCTGGCTCAGGCTCAAGGTTGGGGAAAGGGGGTCGAACGCGTCGACGATCTGTGAGATCCTCCCGGCCACCGATTCCCGGTGATCGGGCTCCTGGTGATCAGGCGCGTCGGCGGCCCCGGCTTCAACCGGGTCAGACGCGGCGCGGCTCTTTCCCCGACCTGGCGGCGACACTGCCGCCAAATCTACCGCCGGCCCGTGGTGCTCAGGCGTTGACCCGGGCGATGACCCCCTCGGCGTAGCGGTTGAGGGCGTCCACCTTGACGCTCAAGGGCTCGGTGTCGGCGGCCAGGCCATATGGGTTGAAGCCGCTGAAACCACCCATCACGTGGGTGACGCCCAATTCCTCGAGGCGTCGCACCCCGTCGAGGGTGAACGCATCGGCACTGATCGCGTGCACTGCGAAGGGTAGGTGATCTCGCTCGTAGCGACGCCGCAGCTCGAAGAGCCGATTGACCACCTCCC
>JBPCRR010000370.1:0-3116 GCA_050996645.1 Acidimicrobiales bacterium
CGGAGGTGCTGGGGGGCAGAGGCGCTTGGGGCGGGGGCGACGCCATCCCTGCGTCGCCCCCGGCTTTGTGGCTCAGCCGGTCTGCTTGATGGCAGCCACCTCGAACTCCAAGGTGACGTTCTCGCCCACCAGGACGCCGCCCGTCTCGAGCGGGGCATTGAAGCTCACGCCCCAGTCCTTGCGGTTGATGGTGGTCGATCCCTCGAAACCAGCGCGCTCGTTGCCGAAGGGGTCGGTCACCGCGCCGGTGAACTCGAAGTCGATGCCCACGGGCTTGGTGACGTCCGTGATCGTCAGGTCACCGCGCACCCGGTACACGCTGTCTCCGGCGGGCTCCACCGACGTCGAGGCAAAGCGGATCTCTGGGTACTTCTCCATGTCCAGGAAGTCGTTGCTGCGCAGGTGCCGGTCGCGGTCCTCGTTGCGGGTGTCGACGCTCGCGGCCTTGATGGTGACCTCGACGCTCGACTTCGCGGGATCGGCGGCGTCGAAGTGGCCTCGGCCCTCGAACTCGTTGAACGACCCACGCACCTTGGTGATCATGGCGTGGCGGGCGACGAAGCCGATCCTGGTGTGGGCCTGATCGACGACGTAGTCGCCAGTCAGTTCCGGCGAAACGGCGGTGATGGTGTCGGTACTCATCGGGGCATTCTCCTGTTCGGACGTTTCAACCGACAACAGGGTTGACCTGTCAACTATTCCTTCGGTGGCCGCCGAGCTCGTGTCGACGCGCGAGGGACGGGCCCTTCTGACACGCTGGATCGGTGCTGGCGTGGGAAGTCGCAACCCCCGGAGCGGTCGACTCACGGCCGGGCCACGGTGACCCCACCCTGATCAAGGAGGTCCGTCCGGCGTGATCCCAAACGCTGCGATCCCAGGCAGTGGCCCGAGCGTCGGCTTCGTCGGCCTGGGCTCCCAGGGTGGCCCGATGGTCCGCCGGCTGCTCGCCGCCGGCGCCCTGGTCACGGTGTGGGCGCGCCGGCGAGGCGCGGCAGCCGCCTTCGAAGCCGCAGGCGCCGAGGTGGCGGCCGACCTGGGGGAGCTCGGCCGGCGCTGCGAGATGGTGGGTGTTTGCGTGACAGACGACGAAGGGGTCCGCGAGGTGGTCCAGGGCCTGCTCGGCGCGATGGCGCCCGGCTCGAGCATCGCCGTGCACTCCACGGTGCACCCGCGCACGATCACTTCCGTAGCCGCCCTGGCCGCCGAGCGCGGCATCGAGGTGCTCGACGCCCCGGTCAGCGGTGGAGGCGGGGCCGCAGCTGCCGCGAACCTGCTCCTGCTCGCCGGGGGGAGCGCGGCGCTGGTCGAAAGGTGGAAGCCACTGCTTGGCGCCTTCGCCTCCAAGGTTGTCCCCACCGGACCGGCCGGCAGCGCGCAGGTCGCCAAGGTGATCAACAACGCCCTCATGTCCGCGCAGTTCCTCCTGGCCGACGACGCCGCCGAGCTCGGCGCCGCTCTCGGTCTGGACCCCGACGTGCTGCTCGGCGCGATCGGCCACGGAAGCGGCGGCAGCTTCGCCCTCGGGATCCGCCGAGGCCTCGGGAGCGCCGCGGCTCTCGGGCCCCTTGGCGGCGCGCTCCTCCACAAGGACGTCGGCATCCTGGCCTCGGTCCTCGACGGCGCCGGCGTCGACGGCCGCCGGCTGCTCGCCGACGCCGAAGCCCTCTTCGAGGTCATGCCCGTCGCGCCCAGCTCCCCGGGCGGAGCCGGAACCCCTACTTGAGCATCGGCTCCCGGGGCAGGCCCAGGATGCGCTCGCCGATCTGGCTGCGAACGATCTCCGACGTGCCGCCGGCGATCGTCATGCAGAGCGTGTTCAGATAGTCGTAGGCAGGGTTGGCGTTGCCCACGGCCACGCCGGCGGGCCCCGCCATGCGCAACCCGAGGTCGGAGACCCTCTGTGACAGCTCGCCGGAGACCAGCTTGGTCACGTTGCCCTCGGGCCCCGGCTCCCCGCCTGTCACCGCCCGGGTGACCAGGCGCAGCTGCAGGGCGCGCAGCGCCTGGGTCGTGGAGATCAGCGCCCCGAGCTCCCGATCGAAGCGCCCGTCATCGGGGGCGGTCGCCGCGAGCTGCGGCGCCGGGGTCGAAAACGGGCTCCCGGCCCCGATGGAAACCCGCTCGTTGCCGAGGGTGGAGCGCGCGACGATCCAGCCCGCGCCAACCGGTCCCACCACGTCGTCGTCAGGGACGAAGACGTCGGTGAAGAAGACCTCGTTGAAGTGCGCCTCCCCGGTTATCTGTCGGAGGGGCCGGATGTCCACGCCGGGGTGCCCCAGGTCGATGACCATCATCGTCACCCCCTGGTGTTTGGGCGCCTCAGGGTCGGTGCGCACCGTCGCGAAGCCCCGGTTGGCCAGGTGAGCTCCGGAGGTCCAGACCTTCTGGCCGTTGACGAGCCATCCCCCCTCGACACGGGTGCCGCGGGTTCGGATCGCGGCGGCGTCGGAGCCGGCGTTGGGCTCCGAGAACATCTGGCAAAAGGAGATCTCACCGAGAAGGCTCGGCAGGACCCACCGTTCGAGCTGCTCCGGCGTCCCGTGCTGGGTGATGGTCAGGGTCACCCAGCCCCCGATGCCGAGGGTCGGCCGCCCGACGCCGGCGAGCACCTCGTCGATCACCAGTTGCTCGACTGGGCCGGCGGCGCGGCCCCACGGGCGCGGCCAGTGCGGGACCAGGTAACCCGACGACACCAATTCCTCCCGGCGCTTGTCCTCGGGCAGCGCGAGCAAGCGCTCCTTGAACGCCTCCACCTCGGCCCGGAGCTGCTCGGCCTCTGGGGGAAGGTCCACCCCCTGGTCCCTGCTGACCCCCGCCCTCGTCAGCGAGGTGACCGTATCGGCCGGGTGGGGCGCGGTGGCGAACACGGAGCGCAGGGAGGTCACCCGGCGCAGGTAGAGGTGGGCGTCGTGCTCCCACGTGAAGCCGATGCCACCGTGCACCTGGATGTTCAGCTTCGCCACCCGCACCGCGGCTTCCAGCGCCTCGGCGGCGGCGACAGCGCCGGCCAGCAGCAGCTGCTCGACCGACCCTGCTTCGCTCTTGGCAACCGAAGCGGAACGGGCCGCATCCAACGCCGCCGCGGTCGCCAACGCGGTGTCCACAAGCACGTGCGC
>JBPCRR010000405.1:0-5925 GCA_050996645.1 Acidimicrobiales bacterium
GCCGGGGGGGTTGTCGGTCCCCGCAGTGGCGGTGTCAGGTGAGGGGACGTCAATAACCACCACGGTGATGTTGCCGCTGCCGCCGCGCATCTTGGCCTCGGCAACCAGCTCGCGGGCGGCCTCGGCGGGGTCGGCGAGGCGGCGCAGGACAGCCGCGATCTGCTGGTCGGTTACCTCGCGCGACAGCCCGTCGCTGCAAAGGAGGAAGCGGTCCTCGGGCCGGAGCCGGACCACGCTCAGGTCGACGTCCACCTCCGGATCCACGCCGAGCGCCCGGGTGAGCACGTGGCGCTGAGGGTGGAACTCGGCCTCTTCCTCGGCGATCTGACCCTCCGCCACCAGCTCGGCCACCAGGGTGTGGTCCTCGGTCAACTGTTCGAGCTCGCCGTCTCGCATCAGGTACACCCGCGAGTCACCGACGTTGACGACCGCGACCGCGTCCTCTTCTCCATCGGGGACCAGGGCGGCGGCTACCAAAGTGGTGCCCATGCCGCGCATCTCGGGGTGCTCGACGGCCTGGGCCCACACTGCGCGGTTGGCCGCCCGGGCGGCATCTGCAAGCCCTTCGGGCCCGGCGGCGCCGCCTTCTTCCCAAGCGTCCTTCAGGGCCCGCACGGCCGTTGCCGAGGAAAACTCCCCGGCGGCGTGGCCACCCATCCCGTCGGCGACGGCGAACAGCGGCGGCGCCACCAGCCAGCTGTCTTCGTTGCCGGCTCTGATCAGGCCGACGTCGGTGGCGGCACCCGAGCGGACCCCGGTCACCTCGACAGCTCCAGGACGGTCTTGCCCACCTGCAGCTTGTCGCCCCGGCGCAAGCGGACCGGCGCAGAAACCCTTTTGCCGTTGAGGTAGGTGCCGTTGGTCGAGCCGAGGTCCTCGACCAGCAGGTCGCCTTCCCGGCGGAACACCCGGGTGTGGAGCTGGGAGACGAACGTGTCGTCGGGGAGTGAGATCCCGCAGCCTGGGGCCCGTCCTATAGTCAGTTCCTCACCCAGCTCGAAGGCCTGTCCCGATCCTTCCTTTGGCTCGCGGACGACCAGCCGCAGGGGCTTGTTCGGCCGCCCGCGCCCTCGGCGCGGCGCCTCCGACAGGGGGGCTGCGGCTTGGACCGCGACGGCCGCGACGGCCTTCGGCTCCCGAAGCTCGGTCCACACCGCGCGCAGCACCCGGAGGAAGAACAGGTACAGCAACGCCAGGAAGATGTACTTGAGGAACGTGAGCAGCTCGCCAGACACGGCCTATGAACCTGTTGGGTGGCGAAAGGAGGCGAAGCGCACGAGCTAAGACGACTCGAAGCGAACTGTCGTGGCACCGAAGGTGATCTCGTCCCCCGGGTGAAGGGCCCGCGGCCCCGCCAGCGGGACCCCGTTGACCCTCGTGCCGTTGGTGCTGCCGAGGTCGGCCAGCTCGTAGCCGCCTGGGATCGGTCGGATCTCGGCGTGACGGCGGCTGACGTTGGGGTCGCCGAGGACGAGCTCGCACTCGGGGAGCCGCCCGATCGTGAAGAGGCGGGAACCGAGCGCAAGCCGCCGGCCGTCAGGTAGGAGCAGAGTCGCCTCTGCGAACCAGCCGCCTTCAGCCCGCCCGCCCCCGATCGCCGTGGTGGCCGCGTGGGAGTCGACCGGCGCTGCGGCGCGCCGGGGTGACACAGCCGGGGGCCTGGCGACGGAAGCAAGACCGGGGGAAGGTGCCGCAGGTGCGGCAGCGGGCGCCCCTGCCGGGGCCGGTGCAGGGGCTGGCCGGGGCGGCGGCGGCTTGGCCATCTCGCCGGCCACGAGCAACATGCCCTGCTGTAGATCCGGATCGGCGCGAAGGCTCACCCGGACCGGCCCGACGAAGATGTAGCCCTCGCTGTGGGCGTGGTCCTTGGCCACCGACGTCAGCTCGCTGATCAACTCGTCCTCGATCGGGGCGAAGCGGTCGTGGTCCCCCGGCGACAGCGCCACCGTGAAGTCGTTTGGAGCCAGGGTCCCCTTGGGCGCCACCGTCCGGTGCAGGTCCATCTCGCGGGTCAGGCGCCGGCCGATCTCGACCGGCTGCAGCCCGCTGCGAAACGCCTTGGCGAAGATGCCCTCTACGAGTCGCTCGAGACGGCGCTCGAACTGTTCAAGTCCCATGGTCGGTTCGCGATGGTATCGGCCGGGGGCCCCGCGTAGTCGCCGGATGACCTCCGCTAGAGTTGTTGGTCCCACTCGGGCGAGTGGCGGAATTGGCAGACGCGCAGGATTCAGGTTCCTGTGTCCGAAAGGATGTGGGGGTTCAAGTCCCCCCTCGCCCACCGGCCGGCCGACCGTCGGGCAGCCGGCAGCCGGCAGCCGGCCGGTACGGACTCTCCCTTGACGCTCACCCACCTCCAACGCCTCGAAGCCGAGAGCATCGCCATCATCCGCGAGGCCACCGCCGAGGCTGAGCGGCCGGTGATGCTGTACTCGGTCGGCAAGGACAGTTCGGTGATGCTGCACCTCGCCGTCAAGGCGTTCTACCCGGCGCCGGTGCCGTTCCCGCTGCTGCACGTGGACACCACGTGGAAGTTCAAGGAGATGTACGCGTTCCGGGACCGCACAGCCGAGCGGCTTGGCCTCGAGCTGATCGTCTACCAGAATCCCGAATGCGTCGAGCTCGGGATCAACCCCTTTACCCACGGCTCGGCGGTCCACACCGACATGTGGAAGACCCAGGGCCTCAAGAAGGCCCTGGACCTGTACGGCTTCGACGTCGCGTTCGGCGGCGCCCGGCGAGACGAGGAGAAGTCCAGGGCCAAGGAGCGCATCTTCTCGGTCCGCTCCGCTCAGCACCAGTGGGATGCGAAGCGGCAACGCCCCGAGCTATGGCGTCTCTACAACGCCCGCAAGAGTCCCGGCGAGAGCATCCGGGTCTTCCCGCTGTCCAACTGGACCGAGCTCGACGTCTGGCAGTACATCCATCTCCAGAAGATCCCGGTCGTGCCTTTGTACCTGGCCGCGGAGCGCCCAGTGGTGCGCCGCGACGGCGCGTTGATCATGGTCGACGACGACCGCATGCCCCTCGAGCCCGGCGAGGTCCCGGACATGTTGAAGGTCCGGTTTCGCACCCTCGGCTGCTACCCGCTGACCGGGGCGATAGAGAGCGACGCCGACGAGCTGACCACGGTCATACAGGAGATGCTCCTGACCACGACTTCAGAGCGCCAGGGCAGGGTGATCGACCACGACCAGAGCGCCTCGATGGAGAAGAAGAAGCAGGAGGGCTACTTCTGATGGGTACCTCCTGATGGCTTCACCGTCTGAACTGGTAGGCACCGACATAGAGGCCTACCTGGACGCGCACGAGCACATGGACCTGCTGCGGTTCATCACTTGTGGCAGCGTCGACGACGGCAAGAGCACGCTCATCGGGCGGCTGCTATACGAGTCGAAGCTGATCTTCGACGACCAGTTGACGGCCCTTGAAGCCGACTCGCGCGCCATGGGGACCCAGGGTGGGGAGCTGGACTTCGCCCTCCTGGTCGACGGCCTCGCAGCGGAGAGGGAACAGGGCATCACGATCGACGTCGCGTACCGCTTCTTCGCCACCGACCGCCGCAGGTTCATCGTGGCCGATACCCCCGGTCACGAGCAGTACACGCGCAACATGGTCACCGGGGCTTCGACCGCCGACGTGGCGGTCATGTTGACCGATGCCCGCAAGGGTCTGCTCACCCAGACCCGCCGGCACAGCTACCTGGTGTCGCTGCTCGGGATCCGCACGGTCGTGCTGGCGGTCAACAAGCTCGACGCCGTCGCCTACGACGAAGCGGTGGCCTCGAGCATCGCCGATGAGTACCGGCGCTTCGCCGCGAGCATCGGAATCGAAGACGTGACGGTAATCCCGATCTCGGCTCTGCGCGGCGACAACGTCACCTCGCCGAGCGGCAACACGCCCTGGTATGACGGCCCGACCCTGCTCGAGTACCTGGAGACGGTTCAGGTCAGCGCCCCGGCAGAGGAGGGACCGTTTCGCATGCCGGTCCAGGTCGTCACTCGGCCGGGGCCGGACTTCCGCGGCTTCGCAGGCCAGGTGGTCGGCGGGCGGGTGGCGCCCGGGGACGGCGTGCGGGTGCTGCCCGGCGGCCAGGAGTCGACCGTGCAGCGGATCGTGACCGCGGACGGCGACCTTCCCGAGGCTGTAGCCGGCCAGTCGGTGACACTGGTCCTTGGTGACGAGATCGATGTGAGCCGCGGCGACATGCTCGCTTCCGCGTCGGACCCTCCGGCAGTGGCGGATCAGTTCGAGACCCAGGTCGTGTGGATGAGCGAGCAGCCGATGCTCGCGGGGCGGTCCTATCTGGTCAAAATCGGCACCCGCACGGTCGGGGCCTCGATGGAGCGCCCCAAGTACAAGGTCAACGTCAACACCTTGGAGCACGTGGCGGCGCGTACCCTCGAGCTCAACGAGATTGGCGTGTGCAACGTCCACCTCGACCGACCGGTGCCATTCGACCCCTACGTCGCCAACCGTGACACCGGGGGGTTCCTCCTCGTCGACCGCCTGACCAACACGACGGTCGCTGCGGGGCTGATCAACTTCGCCCTGCGCCGGGCGGACAACGTCCACTGGCAGTCCGTGGAGGTCCACAAGGACGCCCGCGCAACGCTTCTCGGCCAGCGGCCGGCGCTGGTCTGGTTCACCGGCCTGTCGGGGGCGGGCAAGTCGACCATCGCCAACCTCGTCGAGAAGCGGCTGCACTCCCTCGGGCGGGCCACCTACCTCCTCGACGGCGACAACGTGCGCCACGGTCTCAACAATGATCTCGGCTCCACCGACGTCGACCGGGTGGAGAACATCCGCCGCGTGGCGGAGGTAGCGCGGCTCATGGTGGACGCGGGGCTCATCGTGCTGGTGTCGTTCATCTCGCCCTTCCGCGCCGAGCGAGAGATGGCGCGGGCGTTGCTCGAGGAGGGCGAGTTCGTCGAGGTCCACGTCGATACCCCGCTCGAGGTGGCCGAGGAGCGCGACCCCAAGGGCCTCTACCGCAAAGCTCGGCGCGGGGAGCTGGCCAACTTCACCGGGATCGATTCCCCCTACGAGGCGCCAGCCAGCCCGGAGCTGCGAATCGACACCACCTCCGTGGCGCCGGCGGAGGCCGCCGACATGGTCATCACCGAGCTCCGGCGCAGGGGCGGCGTCGACTGAGCCTGGCCTGCGGCGCCGGCAGGCTGATCCACACCGCTGCCGCCAGCACGGCCGCTCCTCCCAGAAGCTGCAGGGGCCCGAGCGACTCGCCGAGGAACACCGCGCCGAGGGCGACGGTTGCCACCGCCTCCATGTTGAGCGCGACTGAGGTACGGGCGGCTCCGACCCGGCCCAGTGCCACGAACAGCAGCCCGAAGGCTGCGGCGCTCACCACGCCGATGCCGATCAGCCGGGGCCAGTACCCCGCGGGGGAGGGGAAGCCGCCGGAGGCCGAATACCGCACCGCCAGACCAACGGCCGCACCGCCAGATGCCCACGCCGCCGCCACCATGCGGTCGGTCCGTACCAGGAGGCGGTCGTTGGCGTAGAGGTACAGCGCGAACGCCACGGCTGCCGAGAGGGTGAACGCCAGGGCGGACGTCGTGAGGGTGACGGAGGAGCCCGACACCACCACCGTCGCAGTGCCGGCGCCGGCAAGGGCCACCGCAGAAGCCAGACGCCACGTGAGGCGGAACACACCGGTGAGCACCTCCAACCCCGTCACAATCGCCGGGTAGCAGTAGAAGATCACCGTCACGGCGCCGGCCGATCCTCGCTGGAGGCCGGCGAAGAACAGGCTGGACTCGATCGCGTAGCCGACGCTTCCGAGCAGGAGGCATGCGAGGCGCTCCCCTCTCGGAGGCCACAGGGAGCGGCCGGCGGCCGCGGCGATCAGGGCAAGGATCGCTCCGCCGATGCCGAAGCGAACCGTGAGCACAGTTGGTGCCCCGAGCC
>JBPCRR010000252.1:0-3317 GCA_050996645.1 Acidimicrobiales bacterium
CAACCCCGGGCACCGCGGTGCCGTCCGTCGCGGGCACTGCCCCGACCGCGAGAAGTCCAATCATGGAGGACACAGCCGAATGGCAAAGATGATCGCGTTCGACGAAGAGGCACGACGTGGCCTCGAGCGGGGGATGAACGTCCTCGCCGATGCCGTCAAGGTGACTCTCGGCCCGAAGGGCCGCAACGTGGTGCTGGAGAAGAAGTGGGGCGCGCCCACCATCACCAATGACGGCGTCTCCATCGCCAAGGACATCGAGCTGGAGGATCCCTTCGAGAAGATCGGCGCAGAGCTGGTAAAAGAAGTGGCCAAGAAGACCGACGACGTCGCCGGCGACGGCACCACCACAGCCACCGTGCTGGCGTGGGCGATGGTCCACGAGGGCCTGCGAAATGTCGCAGCCGGCGCCAACCCGATGTCTCTCAAGCGAGGGATCGAAGCCGCCGTGGAGGCGGCCGTGTCCTCGCTGAAGGCGATCTCGAAGGAGACCGAGACCAAGGACCAGATCGCCCAGGTGGCCTCCATCTCCGCTGCCGACACCGAGATCGGCGGCATCATCTCCGAGGCCATCGACAAGGTGGGCAAGGACGGCGTCATCACCGTCGAGGAGTCCCAGACCTTCGGCATGGACCTCGAGCTGGTGGAAGGGATGCGCTTCGACAAGGGCTACATCTCGCCGTACTTCGCCACCGACACCGAGCGGATGGAAGCCTCTCTCGACGACCCCTACATCCTCTTTGTGGGCTCCAAGATCACCGCTGTGCGTGACCTCCTGCCGTTGTTGGAGAAGATCATGCAGTCCGCACGTCCGCTCGTGATCGTCGCAGAGGACGTGGAAGGCGAGGCCCTCGCCACCCTGGTCGTCAACAAGATCCGCGGCACCTTCAAAAGCGTGGCGGTCAAGGCCCCTGGCTTCGGCGAGCGGCGCAAGGCGATGCTGCAGGACATGGCGATCCTCACCGGCGGTCAGGTCATCACCGAAGAGGTCGGCCTCAAGCTGGAGAACACGACCGTCGACCTGCTTGGTCGGGCCCGCAAGGTGGTCGTCACCAAGGACGAGACCACCATCGTGGAAGGCGCCGGCACCGATGCCGACATCAAGGGCCGCATCAGCCAGATCAAGACCGAGATCGACAACACCGACTCCGACTACGACCGGGAGAAGCTCCAAGAGCGCCTGGCCAAGCTGTCGGGCGGGGTCGCCGTGATCAAGGTCGGTGCGGCAACCGAGGTAGAGCTCAAGGAGAAGAAGCATCGCATCGAGGACGCGGTCTCGACCACCAAGGCGGCGGTGGAGGAGGGCGTTGTGCCCGGTGGCGGGGTCGCCCTGCTGCGTGCCCAGAAGGCCATTCTGGACCGTGCCGAGAAACTCGACGGTGACGAGGCGACCGGGGCGCGCATCGTGTCGCGCGCCGTTGAGGAGCCGCTCAAGCAGATCGCCGTCAACGCCGGCCTTGAAGGCGGCGTGGTGGTCGACAAGGTGCGCAACCTCAAGCACGCCGAGGGCCTCAATGCGGCGACTGGGGAGTACGAGGACCTGTTCAAGGCCGGTGTCATCGACGCGGCCAAGGTGACACGTTCCGCACTCCAGAACGCGGCCTCCATCGCCGCTCTGTTCCTCACGACCGAAGCGGTCATCGTGGACAAGCCGGAGAAGGAAGCCCCCGCCATGCCTGGCGGCGGCATGGAGGACTACTAAGTCCGGACCGGCGCCGGCGCTCACGAGCTCCGGCGGTTCGGCCAGAAGGCAACACCAAGGGCGCCCCTCGGGGCGCCCTTACCGCGCCCTTGCCGCGCCCTCAACGAAGGGTCGTAAGCTCGACAGGTCATGAACGACCCGTTGCGCCCCTCAGTCGGTTTGGCAGTCCTGCACCTGTTCCTGAAGCAAACCGCCGCCACCGACGCCGAGGCGCTGAGCGCAGCGTTGAAGCCCGCCCCTCATGAGGAGCTCCAGGTCGTGACGTTTTCGATCTTCGGCCACAAGGCCGACCTCGGAGTGATGGCTGTCGGGCCGGACTGGGTACGGATCCGACGGCTCCAAGCTGCCATTCAGGCCGCAGGCCTCGTGGTCGCTGATTCCTACGTGTCGCTCACCGAGGTGTCCGAGTACGCGAAGGGGATGCCCGCCGAGCACCTGGCGTCGCGCCTCGAGCCGAGGTTGCCGCCCGAAGGGAAACGGGCCATCTGCTTCTACCCGATGACGAAACGTCGCGGTCCCGACCACAACTGGTACACGCTCGACTTCGAAGCGCGCAAGGAACTGATGATGGAGCACGGGAAATCGGGAAGGCGCTTCGCGGGCAGGGTCGTGCAGCTCATCACCGGCTCGACCGGACTCGACGACTTCGAGTGGGGGGTGACCCTCTTCGGCGTGCACCCCGATGACCTGAAGGACACGGTCTACACCATGCGCTTCGACGAGGCGTCGGCGCTGTACGCCGAGTTCGGGAGGTTCTACGCGGGCATCGTGGGCGACGTCGACGAGGTCATGGCCCAGGTGGGCTTGGCGTGAAGACACAACCCGAGGGCGCCGGCCGTGCAGGAGACCTGGCGGCGCTCGAGAACAGGCTGCGATCCCTCGGGCGGGTGGTGGTCGCCTACAGCGGCGGGGTCGACTCTGCTTACCTGATGGACGTCGCCCACCGCCTCCTCGGCTTCCAAGACGCCCTGGCCGTGACGGCGGTGTCGGCTTCACTGGCACCGAGCGAGCTGGAGGACGGCCGGCGTCTGGCGGCCGAGAAGGGGTGGCGGTGGCGGGCTGTCGTTACCGACGAGGCGTCACGCCCCGACTACGAGGCCAACGGCGCGGACCGTTGCTACCACTGCAAGTCCGAGCTGATGGAGCACCTCGGCCCCATTGCCACCGGCGAAGCGGCGACGGTGGTGCTCGGGGTCAACCTGGACGACCTCGGCGAGCACCGTCCCGGCCAGCGGGCGGCCCTCGAGCGGGGAGCGGTTTTCCCCCTGGTCGAGGCGGGCTACACGAAAGCGGCGGTCCGCGACGCGGCGCGCACCGCGGCGCTCCGGGTCTGGAACAAGCCAGCCGCCGCGTGTCTCGCCTCCCGCGTGCCCTATGGGACGCCGGTCACTCTCGGGACCCTCGACCGGGTCAGCCGGGCGGAGGAGGCACTGCGCGCGATGGGGTTCCGCCAGCTGCGCGTTCGCCACTACGGGGACCTGGCCCGCCTGGAGGTCGAGGGCGAGGACCTGGCCCGGGCTGTCGCCGAGAGGGAAGAGATCGTCGCCGCGGTCAAGGCGGCTGGCTACGAGTACGTCACCCTCGACCTCGAGGGCTTCCGTAGCGGGAACCTCAACTC
>JBPCRR010000088.1:0-7952 GCA_050996645.1 Acidimicrobiales bacterium
TCCCCCAGGAGGACCACCTCGACATCGAGTTGAGCGTGAGGGAGACCCTGCTCATCTACGGCAGGTACTTCGCCCTCTCGCGGGCGGAGCTCGCCCCCCGCATCGAGCGCCTGCTCGAGTTCGCCCAGCTGACCGACCGCGCCGACGACAGGGTGGAGCCGCTGTCAGGGGGGATGAAGAGGCGCCTGACGATCGCCCGGTCGTTGATCAACGAGCCGGAGATCCTGCTGCTCGACGAGCCCACCACGGGCTTGGACCCCCAAGCCCGCCACGTCCTTTGGGACCGCCTCTACCGGCTCAAGGCCGAAGGGGTGACCCTCGTGCTCACCACCCACTACATGGACGAGGCGGAGCAGCTCTGCGACCGCCTGGTCGTGATGGACGGAGGCCGGATCGTCGCCGAGGGCACCCCGAGGGCGCTCATCGCCGAGCACGCCACCCGCGACGTCGTCGAGATCCGCTTTGGCGCCACCGAGACCGAGAGGATGGCGGACAAGGTCCGCGACCTGGCCGAGCGGCTGGAGGTGCTGCCCGACCGCCTGCTGCTCTACACCGGCGACGGCGACGCAGCCGCCAACGCCGTCGCCGACCGCATGCTGGTGCCAACGAGCATGATCGTTCGGCGGGCGACCCTCGAAGACGTGTTCCTGCACCTCACCGGCCGCCAGCTGATCGACTGAAAGCCCGGAGCCCGATGGCCACGCCAGCCGCACTGCGGGCCACCGAGTACTTCGCCCGCGCCTACCGGCGCACTTGGCGCGGCTCGATCGTGTCCACGTTCCTCAACCCGGTGCTTTACCTGGCTGCCATGGGCGTGGGGCTCGGGTCATTCGTTAACCACGGCGGGCACGCGTCCGCGACGCTCGGGCACGTGAGCTACCTCCAGTTCGTGGCCCCTGCTCTCATGGCGACCACGGCCATGCAGACCGCGGCTTCCGAGGCGACCTTCCCGGTGATGGCCGCCATCAAATGGCGTCGAACATACGAAGCGATGCTGGCGACCCCACTGCAGGTCCGCGACGTGGTGGTCGGCCATCTTGCGTGGATCTCGATCCGCATACTCATGTCGGTCGCGGTCTACCTGGCCGTGGTGGCCGCGTTCGGCGCGATCGCGTCGCCCGTTGCGATTCTCGCCATCCTCGGGGGACTGCTCACCGGCCTGGCCTTCGCCGGCCCCCTGGTAGCCTTCGCCGCCACCCAGGAGAACGAGACCCTCTTCATCTTGGTGTTCCGCCTCGGTCTGATTCCGCTGTTCCTGTTCTCGGGCACGTTCTTCCCGATCAGCCAGCTCCCCGTGGGGCTGCGTGCCCTGGCATACGCCACCCCCCTGTGGCACGGTGTGGACCTCTGCCGGACCCTCGCGCTCGGCACCGCCACCGTGCAGCGAACGCTGCTCCACTTCGTCTATCTGACCCTGGTGGCAGCCGCCGGCGCGTGGGGCGCGTCGGTCACATACCGCCGGCGGTTGCGCCGATGACCGGTCCGCAGATGGCCGCGCCAGAGGAGGGGATGCTCCCGCCAGGGAGGCCGCAGCCGCTGCTGTTGCGGGTACTGCCGCCCGCGCTGGTCGGAGGCGGGCGGGCGCAGAGGCTCATCGAGCGCAACCTGATGGTGCACCGTCGCTCCTGGTGGATCGCCCTGTCGGGGTTCTTCGAGCCGGTGTTCTACCTGCTGTCCATCGGGATCGGCATCGGCAAGCTCGTGGGCCGGCTGCCCGGCCCGCACGGCACCACGGTGGCTTATGCCAGCTACGTCGCCCCGGCTCTCCTGGCGTCCTCGGCCATGAACGGTGCAATTTTCGAGAGCACCATGACCGTCTTCTTCAAGCTCAAGTTCGCCAATGTGTACGACGCAATCCTGTCCACGCCCGTGGGCCCCCGCGACATCGCGCTCGGAGAGATCGGCTCCGCGTTGTTGCGGGGGAGCATGTACAGCCTGGCGTTTCTCGTGATCATGGCGGCGCTCGGCGACGCAGCCTCCTGGTGGGCGGTGTTGACGTTCCCGGCGGCGGTGCTGATCGGCTTCGCGTTCTCGGCTGCGGGCATGGCCTGCACCACCTATATGCGAAGTTGGACCGACTTCGACCTCGTCCAGCTCGCGGTGGTGCCGCTGTTTCTGTTCTCCGCCACGTTCTACCCTCTCGGCACCTACCCGCGATGGCTGCAGATCGTGGTGGAGTGCACGCCCCTCTTTCACGGCGTGGCGCTCGTGCGCGGCCTCAACATCGGCGACGTGACGTGGGGGTTGGCCGGCCACGCCGCTTACTTGCTCGGCATGGGCTCGCTCGGTCTGTGGGTAGCCGGGGCACGCATCCGCAAGCTGCTGCTGAGTTAGCGATAGCACTATGCCATCCTGCGTCACGGTCGCTGCCCATGTTCGAGGCAATGGCTGGACGGGCACCGCAAAAGAGCTTGAATCCGCGAGGATCGAGCGACGCCAGCCTGCCACTATGGAGCGGTGGGCACCACCTGTCTTCACGGCTTCCCCCCTGGAACCTGCCTCATCTGCCAGACCCTCGCACCTGGCGGTGCCGGGACGGGATCGATGGAAGTCGCACGGCAGGCGCCGGAACCCGGGCGACCAGTTGTGGTGCCTCAGCGGGCCGAGACGGCGCGCTCCCAAGGGCCGCGCCCGGCCAGGTCTTTCAGCCACCATGCACTGGCGGTGCTGGCCGGCGTCTTGGTCGTGGCTCTCGGGGCGTGGCTTCTCGCCGGCGTGGCTTTCACCATCCTTCGCATCTTCGAGCTGGCGATCGTTGCCGCGGGCGCTGGCTGGGTCGGCTACCGCATCGGCTGGTACCGAGGACGGCGACACCCGCGTTGAGCCCGCCCGCATCGCTGCCGGAGCCGAGCACCGCCGGCGGGGCCACCCACGATGAGGGGCTGGACCTGCGCCCCCTCACCGCACGCTCGGTCATCCTGTCGTTGCTGCTCGGATCACACCCGCCGCGCCTGCCGGTGAGCGCGCTGGTCCGCACCGCAGACCTGTTCGGGATCAGCGACGGCACGCTGCGGGTGGCCCTCTCGCGCATGGCAGCTGAAGGAGACGTGCGCTCGGACCAAGGCGTCTACGAGCTGTCCGATCGCCTCGTCGAACGCCAGCGCCGCCAGGACGAGGACCGCCAGCCCCCAACGAAATCCTGGAACGGCTCGTGGGAGATGGCTGTGATCCGTCCTGGTCTACGTCCGGGCTCACCAGGCCCGGAAGCGTCCGCTGAGCTTCGGATGGCCGAGATGGCCTCGGGAGTGTGGACCCGCCCCGAGAACCTCGTACGGCCCTGGTCGTCCGAACTGAGGGCGCGCTTCTGGCGCCTGACGACCCGACCCGATGACGAGCCGGCTGCCTTGGTCGCGGAGCTGTGGGACCTCCGGGCGTGGGCGGAACAGGGCCGGTCCCTGCTGGCGGCGATGTCGCGCTCGGCGGATCCGGCGCGGCGGTTCACCATCGCCGCCGCGATCCTTCGGCATCTGCGCCGCGACCCACTGCTGCCCGACGAGCTCCTTCCGCGCGACTGGCCCGGGGATGGCCTGCGCGAGGGCTACAGAGGGTTCGAGGCCGAGCTGACGTCGATCCTGCGCGACGCGCGGGAACCCCGCCGACACGACAGCTGATCGCCTTCGACCCCGAGCACTCCTCGAGCCCTACAGGTCGCCGACCAGGGTGACCACCGGCGCCTCGTGGGGGGTTCCGGTCGGTGCCGCCCCCTCCCCAGACCCCAACTCCGCGGTTGCCGCGCCACGCCGGGGAGCTGAACGCACCCACAGCGCGGCAGCCACCGCGACCACCGCGGCCGCCCCGCCGGCGAGGTAGGCAAACTGGAACGAGCCCACGATCCCCGCCGAGTGCTCCCGGGCCGCCTGCACGGTTTCCATCAGCTGGATCCCGGCGACCTGGCCGACCTGGTTGGCGACCTGCAGCCCGGCGCTACCCGTGCCCATCTGGGCGACCTCGACGCTGTTGGCGACGCTCGCAGCCAACGAGGGCCCGGCGACTCCCATGGCGAGGCCCGAAAGCCCCAGCGCGATCGTGATGGGCCACACCCCCGAGCTGGCGTGCAAGGTGGAAAACATGAGCATCGACACGCTGAGGAGCCCCGCCCCGGTCACCGCCGCCGACCGCTCGCCGGTGCGCGCCGCGAGGTAGGCCGCCGCCGGCGCGGCGACCGCGAACACCAGTGGCCGCGCGATCTGGAGCACCCCGGTCTCGCTCACGCTGTAGCCGAAGCCGCGCTCGAGGAACAGCGGTGTGAGAAAGAAACCCCCCATATATGCGAAGCTCATCCCGAAGCTGGCGAGGCAGGGGAGGGTGAAGTTGCGCCTCGACAGCCACTCGAGGGGGAACAGGGGCGACGCCGCCCGCCGCTCCACGACGGCGAAGACGGCCAGGCTGGCGGGGACGAGGGCGACCGCCACCACCACCGGCGTGCCGGTCCAGCCGTAGACGGTGCTGCGGTTGAGGGCGAACAGCAGCGAGCCGACCCCAAGGGCGAGCGTTGCTGCGCCGGCGAGGTCCAGGCGACCCTGCGGCTGCCGTGGTGTCTCGGGGAGCACCACGTGGTTGGCGACGAGGGCGAGGCCGATCAGCGGGATCTGTGCGACGAAGATCCACCGCCACCCGAACGCATCGGTGACCGGTCCGCCGATGGCGACTCCGATGACCGGCCCGCCGGCGCTCACCAAGGACCACCAACCGAGGACCTTGGTCCTCTCGCGTGGTCCGAAGACCCGAAACAAAAGCGACCATGAGGCCGCGGTCAGGCAGGCCGTTTCCACGGCGGCGACGAGGCGGGCGCCGATCAAGGAACCGGCGCTCCACGCCACAGCCGTTAGGACCGCACCCACGAGAGCGCCATAGAGCCCGAGCAGGAACAGCTTGCGGTGGCCGTGCAGATCGCCGATCTTGCCGAGCGTGGGGGCCGAGACCCCCACCACGAGCAACGGCCCGGTGATGGCCCAGGTAAGCGTGGTCTGGGTGGTGTGCATCTCGTGGGCGATGCTTACGAGCGCGACGTTGAAGATCGTGATCGTGACGTTGACCGTGAACAGCCCGAACAGCACGCTCACGAGCATCCAGCGCCGATAGTTGCCTCCGGCGGTCACACGTTGGCGCAGCGAGCCGGTAGGGGGGAGGGCGCCGGCTTCGGCCCACCTGAAGCGGTTCACGCCAGTGGGTCGGCGAAGGGGTCAGCGAAGGGCCCGACACCTGTGTTGGCGCCCCCGCCTGCCTCCTGGCTCCCGTCGCCGTCCTCGCTCCACGCGGCGTAGCCGGTCCGCTCGAGCTCCTCGGCCAGCTCTGGACCCGCGCTGGTCACGATCCGTCCCCGCGAGAGCACGTGGATCCGGTCGGCGTGCAGCTCGCTCAGCAGCCGGCTGAAGTGGGTGATCGCCAGCACGCCCAAGCCGGTCTCGGTGGTGGCCGCCTCCACCCGTTTGGCCACCGCTCGCAACGCGTCCACGTCCAGGCCGGAGTCGATCTCGTCGAGCACCGCAATCCTTGGCCGGAGCACGCCCATCTGGAGGGTCTCGTTTCGCTTGCGCTCGCCACCTGAGAGGTCGACGTTGAGCGGCCGCGAGATGAAGCGCGGGTCGAAGCCCACCCGTTCAGCTTCGGCGCGAAGCAACGCCGGCACTTCGGCGCGGTCACGGCCGGCGATGGCCAACGACTCCGACAGCACGTCGGTCAGGCTGACGCCCGGCACCTCGATGGGGTGCTGCAGGGCCAGGAACAGGCCAGCCTGTGCCCGCTTCCAGGTCGGCAACGACAGCAGGTCGACACCGTCGAGGGTCACCGACCCGCCGGTGACCTCGTATCCGGGACGTCCCATCAGCACGTGGGAGAGGGTGCTCTTGCCAGACCCGTTGGGACCCATGACCACGTGGACCTCGCCGCTTCGCACGACCAGGTCGACCCCGCGAAGGATCTCATTGCCACCCACCGACACCGTCAAGCCGGCGACCACCAGCTCGCTCACGGGATCGTCACCACCACTTCGTCTCCTTCGACCTGCACCGAGTAGACCGGGACCGGGCGGGTGGCGGGGAGGGACTGCGGCTCGCCGTCCTTCAACGAGAAGGCGCTGCCGTGCTTCCAGCACTCGATCGTGCACTCATCAGGGTCGACCTCCCCCTCGGAGAGCGGCACGTTCTGGTGACTGCAGCAGTCCGCTATCGCGTAGAAGGCGTCGCCGATCCGCACCAAGCAGACAGCGCCGGCGGGGGACTCGACACGCAGGACACCGTTTTCGCCAACATCGGAGATGGGAGCCCGCAGGGTCGTCAACGCCGCTCCCCGGCCGAGGCGAGGGTCGCCTCCGCGTGCTCGGCCTCGTCGAGCTTC
Organism: Acidimicrobiales bacterium; assembly: GCA_050996645.1. Classification (GTDB taxonomy): domain Bacteria; phylum Actinomycetota; class Acidimicrobiia; order Acidimicrobiales; family Palsa-688; genus JBPCRR01. Next base: position 6,337 of record JBPCRR010000088.1, read on the forward strand.
GCGGCAAAACGCAGCCGCAGAGCGTCGACGGCACCGGGCAACGGGAGCCGGGACAGCACGTCGTCGAGAAACCCGAGGGCAATGAGCCGCTCGGCTGTCTCGGTGGGCACGCCCCGGCTCTCCAGGTAGAACCGCTCGTCCTCGGCAATGGGGCCGACGGTGGAGGCATGGCTGCAGTGCACGTCGTTGTCCTCGATCTCCAAGTTGGGCACCGAGTCGGCGTGCGCGCCCTCGTGGAGGACCAGGTTGCGATTCGTCTGGTATGCGTTGGTGCCCCGTGCTCCCTTGGCGACCCTGATCAGACCGCTGTAGACCGAGCGTGCACGGTTGGCAACGGCGCCTTTGTACAGCAGGTCCGACGTGGTCCTTGGTGACCGATGGTCCTGGATCGTGCGAAAGTCGTGCATCTGGGCGCCGGCGGCGAAAAAAACAGCCTGTAGACGGCTGGTGCCGCCGGGAGCCACAAGCGCAGAATCGGTGCGCAAACGTGCGTAGTCCCCGCCGAGGGCCACCGCCGCAGAGGTCAGGGAGGCGTCGCGGGCGACCTTGCTCGTCTGCAGCCCGAGCTGCCAGACCCTCGGGCCGAGCAACTGGAGGTGGAGGTAAGCGAGCCTGGCGCCGTCGGCGAGGTCGAGCTCGGCGACGGGGACCACGAGCGCGCCCGAGTCGCCCGACATCAGCACCTCTGTCACGAGCGCCTCGGCGTTCGGCTCGAGGTGCACCAAGGTTCGGGGAAAGACGGCGGCGTCGGCGTCGACCCAGTGGACCACGATGACCGGGCTGGCGAGGGCCGCCCCGGCACTGACGCGCAGTTCGACCCGGGACGGCGCCAGGGCCGAGTTGAGCTCGACCAGGGTGTCGTCGACCGCGAGCGCAGCCTCGCCATCCGCTGCGGTCCAGCCGTCGCTCACCGCAAGGGCAGGGTCGCCGCCGGTGACCGAAGCGATCCGGCCGTTGCTGGTCACGATGACGGTGCCGTGGGGGCCGAGCGAAGAGACCAGGTCGCTGACGGTCGCGGGCACCGCCCTCAGTGGAGCATCGGGGTCGCACGGTCGGTAACGATCCAGGTCAAGCTCGTCGATTCGGCTGTAGCGCCACAGCTCCAGCTCCGAGGTGGGCAGCGCAGCGGCGCTGAAGCGCTCCATAGCCGCCAAGCGAGCCGACCGGAGCCAATCGGGGCCGTCGAGCGCGGCGACGTCAGCAGCGGTGAAGGTGGACAGAACAGGCTCCTGGAGACGGGGGGCGGATGGTGGGCGCCCAGCACCGACCGCCGAGCAGTCTACCGGCGACCGCCGCCCGTCAGTCGGGAGGGAGGTCGAGCACCACCCGCGAGTGGTCGTCGGCGTCATAGCGCACGGCCACGGTGCCCCCGACGCGCACGCTGGAGCGGGCCTGAGGAGCCGGGAACGCCACGCGGATGGTGACCTCGAACCCTGCGCCATCAGCCGGCTCGACTCGCAGGTTGAGCCGGCTGCGGGTCACCGGTCCGAGGGTGCGCTCGTCGACCACCGATATGACCTTGGCCTCGGCGGAGGCTCCGGTTCGCAACAGTTCGGGGAGCTTGGGGATCTCCGCGAGGGACTCGGCCTTGGGCGCCTCCGGCGCCGGAGCAGGGC